>JBDHSR010000111.1:0-8815 GCA_039808305.1 Gemmobacter sp.
GCGCAGGGTGACGCCCTTCTCGGCAAGCCGCGCCAGCCAGGCCCGCAACAGCGGCGAGCCCTTCATGGCGACCGGAAACACCCGCCCCGAGGAGCCGGTGAACACCGGCTGGCCGAGGCTTTCGCAGAACGCCTTCACCCGATCCGGCCCGAATTCCGCCAGCATCGGCGCCAGCCAATCGGCATCGTAATGCGCGGCGAACGCGGCCGGGGCCTCGTCCTTCGTGACGTTCAGCCCGGATTTCCCGGCCATCAGCAGTTTGCGCGCGGGCGAGGGCTTCGCCTCGGCCACCGTCACCGGATGGCCCGCATCGGCCAGCGCCTCGGCCGCCATCAGCCCGGCGGGGCCGGCGCCGATGACCAGCGCGCGGCTCATGCCGGCGTCTGTTTCAGATGCACCACACGCTGCGGATAGGGCATCTCGATCCCGGCGGCCTTCAGTGCGGTCCAGACCGCGAACAGCACCGGGCTGCCGAAATTGTTCCGGCCGTCGTCTATGCCGTTCACCCAGTATTTCACCCCGAACACCACGCCATTGTCGCCGAAACCGCGCAGCTCGCATTCCATCTCGTGCCCGGCATCGGTCAGGATGAAGGGCAGCTTGCCGACCTCGGCCTCCACCACGGCGGGCACGATGGCCAGATCGGTGTCGTAGCTGACCGAGAATTCGGCCTCGTAGCGGTTGGCGCTGCCCTGATCGGAATAGTTGATCACGCGGCTGGTGATGAAATGCTCGTTCGGCACCACGATCCATTTGCCGTCGAAGGTCTCCAGCACGCAGGCGCGGGCGGTCATCTTCACGATGGTGCCCTTCTCGCCGCCGTCGAGTTCGACGTAATCGCCCACGGTGGTCTGGCCTTCGACCAAGAGGATGATGCCCGAGACGAAATTGGCCGCGATCTGCTGCAACCCGAGCCCGATGCCGACGCCGAGCGCGCCGCCCAGCACGGCGACGGCGGTCAGGTCGATCCCCATGATCGACATCAGCAGCAGGAAGGCCGCGCCGAAGATCGCCACCTCGGCCGCCTTCACCGCGAGCTCGCGGGTGGCGGGGCGCAGCTCCTGCTGTTTCTTGATGTAATCGGCGCTTTGCCGGTTCGACCAGGACCCGAGCCAGAACAGCAGCGACCCGGCGATCAGCCCGCGGATCAGCGCCATGGCCGAGAAGCGGATATTGCCGAGCGCGATCACCGTCTCTTCCAGCCGCAGCGTGATCTCGTCCAGCAGGCCGAGCGCGTAGAGCGCCGCGACCGGGATCAGCACATAACGGCCGAGCAGGCGCAGGAACGGATCGGTCAGCACCTCGCGCACGAAGATGCGGGCGGCGATGAAGAAGAAGATCCGCTTGCCGAAGGCGATCACCGCGCCCGAGCCGAACAGCGAGCGGGTGATCTCTTCCCCCATGGCGGTGAAGAGCCAGGCGAAGACCGGCAGCATCAGCGGCAGGAAGCGCCGGGCGAAGAGACGCAGGCGGACCAGAAGGCCGGTCTTGCCCTCGGGCGGGGTGATGAGGCGGGTGAGGATGGGTTGCAGCCGCGCCTGCAACAGCCGCGCGGCGAGGAAGGCCGCGACCAGCAGCGCGAATTGCGACCATGCGGCGGGCGACAGAAGCCAGTCCCGCGCCGTCATCCCGGCCTGTTCCAGCCAGAGCCCGAGATTTTCCACCAGTTCGGATTGACCGTCCATCCTGCACCTCCTGCGCCTGCCTTGGCAGAGCGCGCGCCATGGCGCAAGGGATCAGATCACCCGGATCGTCTCCTTCCCGACCGCCAGCACATAGCCGCGCCGGGCGATGGTCTTGACCAGCAGTTCCGACACGAGCTGGTTGCCGAGCGCGTCGCGCAGCCGCTTCACCCGCGTCGCCCCCGCCGCCTCGTCGCAATCGGTCTCGGGGCGGCCGGAGATGACGGCTTCGATCTGCGCGCCGGTCATCACCTCGTCATCCATCCGCGCCTCGGCGAGGACGGAAAGCGTCTCGATGGCGGCCTCGGTCAGCTTGAACTCCAGATCGTTGATATAGACCGCCCGGCTTTCGCGGCTGATCATCAGGGACGACACGGTGATGCCCGACCGCTGGATCGCCGACATCCGCCGGTTCAGGGTGACGATGGTCAGCAGGAAGACGAGGCAGGCGACCAGCAGCCCGGCCGAGAACACCAGCAGCACGAAGATCACCATGCGGTAGCTGGCCAGCACCTCCTGGAAGGTGGTGCCGGATTGGGCGATGATCTCCAGAAGCTTGATCTCGGCCATCATGCGCAGGTCGTCGTTCTCGACGAACAGCTTCTCCACCCGCGCGTTGAAGGCGTTGGCGTCGGGCAGCGCCATGAACAGGAACACCGCCGCCGCCGCGAGGATCAGCACGACGGCGGCCACGCCGAAAGCGACCGTGCGGTTGCCCGCGCGGAGGCTTTCAGTAACGGAGGAAGTAGTCTCCGGCACTCGACCGCCTTTCGTTCAGGCCCTCGGGGCCGAAAATGGAGAGGATGTTCAGGAGTTTCCAGCCGCCTTGCGCCAGACGCGGCGCCAGTTCGGCCCGCGCGCCCTTGCTGTCGCAGCTGGACACCTGCGCCACGCCGTAATGCAGCCGCAGCGGATCGTCGCGCTTGGCCTTGTAATCGGCGTAGCACTGCGCCTGCGCGGGCAGGGCCAGCAGCGCGGTCAATAGGGCGGCGAAGGCGATGCGGGTCATGGCCGGCTCCGGTTGCGTCAGGGCCATGATGGGGGCAGGGGGCCGGCATTTCAATATCGCCCGGGCGGGAAGGCGTTGTTATCGGATAGCAGGGCGCTGTCATTGCCTGACGGCGGGGCTTTGGCGAGGCTGCGGGAAAAGAGAAAAGAGGAGAGCAGCATGATCCCCGCCCGTCCCGTCCGCCGCCCCGAACTGCGCTTCGCGCTGGTGATGCTCGCCATGCTGGCGGTGCTGACCGGGCTGACGCTTTCGGCCCTGCCCGGGCGGCTCGACGCGGTCGCCTGCCGGATGAACCTCTCGGATGTGGCGAGCCGCAGTTGCGGCCTGTGAAAACAGGGCTTTCCTTCCGGCGCGGGATGGGGTTTCTGGCCGCATGGCCCGCCTCGTCCCCGATCTGTCCCGTGAAACCGCCGCCCGGTCGCGCGGCCTCTCGCTGATCGTCGGTATCGACGAGGTGGGGCGCGGGCCGCTTTGCGGGCCGGTGACGGCGGCGGCGGTGATCCTCGATCCCGCGCATCTGCCGGAAGGCATAGGCGACAGCAAGGCGCTGTCATCCGCGAAGCGCGAACGGATCGCGGCCGAGTTGCATCTCTGCGCCCGGGTCGGCATCGGCCATGCCGATGTGGAGGAGATCGACCGGCTGAACATCCTGCGCGCCAGCCATCTGGCGATGCTGCGCGCCGTCGCCGCGCTGGAGGTGACGCCGGATTTCGCGCTGATCGACGGCAACCGGCTGCCGGACGGGCTGCCCTGTCCGGCCGAGGCGGTGGTGAAGGGCGACGCGCAGTGCCTGTCGATCGCGGCGGCCTCGATCGTGGCGAAAGTGGCGCGCGACCGCATCATGGTGGATTTGGCGCAACAGCATCCCCATTACGGCTGGGAGCGCAACGCGGGTTACCCGACGAAGGACCATCTTCAGGCGCTTCTAGATTTTGGCGTGACCCCTCACCATAGGCGTTCCTTCCGGCCCGTCCACAACATCTTGTATCAAGATGTTTCTGTAACCCGTTGATTCAAAAAAGAATTTGACGGCGAATCGTCTCTGACTCATCTTTGTCCACAAGAAATCGGCACAAAGAGGCCGAGAGCAGAGGCAGTAATGACGACACGGAAGACCCCCGCGGAGGCGCCACGCCTGCCGCTGAACCAGATCCTTGACGGCGACTGTATCGAGGTGATGAACGGCCTGCCCGCGGGCAGCGTCGACCTCATCTTCGCCGATCCGCCCTATAACCTTCAGTTGAAGGGCGAGCTTCATCGCCCCGACAACAGCAAGGTCGACGCGGTGGACGACCATTGGGACCAGTTCTCCAGCTTCGCCGCCTATGACCGCTTCACGCGGGAGTGGCTCGCGGCGGCGCGGCGGCTGCTGAAGCCGAACGGGGCGATCTGGGTGATCGGCTCCTATCACAACATCTTCCGCGTCGGTGCGACGCTTCAGGATCTGGGCTTCTGGATGCTGAACGATGTGGTCTGGCGCAAGTCGAACCCGATGCCCAATTTCAAGGGCAAGCGGCTGACCAACGCGCATGAGACGCTGATCTGGGCCAGCCGCGACGAGACGGCGAAATACACCTTCAATTACGAGGCGCTGAAGGCGCTGAACGAAGGGGTGCAGATGCGCTCGGACTGGGTGCTGCCGATCTGCACCGGGCATGAGCGGCTGAAGGACGCCAATGGCGACAAGGCGCATCCGACGCAGAAGCCGGAAAGCCTGCTGCACCGGGTGCTGCTCGCCACCACCAATCCGGGCGATGTGGTGCTCGACCCGTTCTTCGGCACCGGCACCACGGGGGCGGTGGCCAAGATGCTCGGCCGCGATTTCATCGGGATCGAGCGCGAGGAGAGCTATCGCAAGGTCGCGGCGGAGCGGCTGTCGCGGGTGCGCAAGTTCGACGCCTCGGGGCTGGAGGTCACCGGCTCCAAACGCGCCGAGCCGCGCGTGCCCTTCGGGCAGGTGGTGGAGCGCGGCATGTTGCGGCCGGGGGAGGAGCTTTACTCCATCGGCAACCGCTACAAGGCCAAGGTGCGCGCCGATGGCACGCTGGTCGGCAACGAGGTGAAGGGCTCCATCCATCAGGTCGGGGCGGCCTATGAGAAGGCGCCCTCCTGCAATGGCTGGACCTATTGGCACTTCAAGCGCGACGGCAAGATGATCCCCATCGACATCCTGCGCCAGCAGATCCGCGCCGAGATGGAAGCGGGCGACGGCCCGCGCCACTGAGCATTCCGCAATACCACGGTTACGCCTGTGCCCCGGTTCCGCCGGGGGCACACCTCCCCGCCATGCTCGCATGGCGGGGTTTTTTCGCGATCCGCAACGCAAAAGGCGCGCGGTTCCCCGCGCGCCTCTTTCATCCCGTGCCGGAGGGGCTCAGCCGATGGCGGCGGCTTTCACATCGGCGTCGATATAGGGCACATACTGGCCGAAATTGTCGGCGAACATGCTGACGAGCTTCGCGGCCTGCGCGTCATAGGCCGCCTTGTCGGCCCAGGTCTCGCGCGGGTCGAGAAGCTGGCTGTCGACGCCCGGCACCGCGACCGGCACCTCGAAGCCGAAATTCGGGTCCTTGCGGAACTCGACCTTCGACAGCGAGCCGTCCAGCGCCGCGGTCAGCAGCGCGCGGGTGGCCTTGATCGGCATCCGCTTGCCCACGCCATGCTTGCCGCCGGTCCAGCCGGTATTCACCAGCCAGCAGGACGCGCCATGCTGCGCGATCTTCTCTTGCAGCAGCTTGCCATAGACCTCGGGCCGGCGCGGCATGAAGGGCGCGCCGAAGCAGGTGGAGAAGGTGGGGGTCGGCTCGGTCACGCCGCGCTCGGTGCCCGGCGTCTTGGAGGTGAAGCCCGACAGGAAGTGATACATCGCCTGCGCCGGGGTCAGCCGCGCGATGGGCGGCAGCACGCCGAAGGCGTCGCAGGTCAGCATGATGACGTTCTTGGGATGGCCGCCCAGCCCGGTCGCCGAGGCGTTGGAGATCGCCTCCAGCGGATAGGCGCAGCGCATGTTCTCGGTCAGGCTGGAATCCTGGAAATCCAGCTCGAAGGTCTCGGGATCGAAGACCATGTTCTCGATCACCGTGGCGAAGCGGTGGGTCGTGGCGTAGATCTCCGGCTCCGCCTCGGCCGAGAGGTTGATGGTCTTGGCGTAGCAGCCGCCCTCGAAGTTGAAGGTGCCCTTCTCCGACCAGCCGTGCTCGTCATCGCCGATCAGGATGCGCGACGGATCGGCCGACAGCGTGGTCTTGCCGGTGCCCGACAGGCCGAAGAACACCGCCGCGTCCTCCGGGTTGCCGATGGCGTGGTTGGCCGAGCAGTGCATCGCCATCACGCCCTTCTCGGGCAGGATGTAGTTCAGCAGCGTGAAGACCGACTTCTTGTTCTCGCCCGCATAGGCGGTATTGCCGATCAGGATCAGCTTCTTCTCGAAATTGAGCGCGATCACCGTATCGGTGCGGCAGCCGTGCTTCGCCGGATCGGCCTTGAAGCTGGGGCAGTTGATGATGGTGAATTCCGGCACGAAGCCGTCGAGTTCCTCGCGCGCCGGGCGGCGCAGCAGGTGGCGGATGAACAGGCCGTGCCAGGCGAGCTCCGTCACCACGCGCACGTCCAGCCGGTGCTCCGGGTCGGCGCCGGCGTAAAGGTCCTGCACGAAATAGTCGCGCCCCTTCATATGCTCCAGCATGTCGGCATGGAGCCGGTCGAAGGCCTCGGGCGTCATGGCGGCGTTGTTTTCCCACCAGATCTTGTCTTCGACGCCGGGGGTGCGCACCACATGCTTGTCTTTCGGCGAGCGGCCGGTGAACTGGCCGGTGGTGCAGAGGAACGCGCCCCCCTTGCCCAGACGCCCTTCGCCGCGCCGGATGGCCGCCTCGACCAGAGCCGGTTCGATGTCGTTGTAATAGACGTTGCCCAGACCGCTGATGCCTTGTGCGTCAAGGGTTTGGCTGGGGTTCACGCGTCCATGCGTCATGTGCAAGCTCCCGGTGCCGCAGGGGGGCGGCGTCTTCAGGTTCAGATCGGCAGCCTGGGCCAGAGGGCTACCGGCCGGGCCGCGGCGGCGGGCCGACACGCGCCCTATAGCACGATGGTTTCCGAGACGAACAGCGCCCTTTTCCGAGGTTAGCGCAACCACGCCGGATTTAGCGCAACCATTTGCCGACCTCCCTGAAAAGTGAGGCAAATTAGCCATTCCTTGACGCTTTTCGCTTGTGCTGGAGCGGGATGGCGAGGGTGATTCGCAGTTTGGTGTTGATTCTTGAGCAAGGAAAAACCAACATGTCCAGCAAAACAGAAAATTGAGCAGTCTCAGTACAGGAAAATTATGATGTCCCGGATCGCCCTGGTGGACGACGACAGGAATATCCTGACGTCGGTTTCGATGACGCTCGAGGCCGAGGGTTTCGAGGTGGAGACCTATAACGACGGCCAGTCGGCCCTCGACGCCTTCAACCGCCGCCTGCCGGACATGGCGGTGCTCGACATCAAGATGCCCCGGATGGACGGGATGGACCTGCTGCAACGGCTGCGGCAGAAGACCTCCATGCCGGTGATCTTCCTCACCTCCAAGGATGACGAGATCGACGAGGTGCTCGGCCTGCGCATGGGGGCGGACGACTATGTGAAGAAGCCGTTCAGCCAGCGCCTGCTGGTGGAGCGGATCCGCGCCCTGCTGCGCCGGCAGGAGGCGATCTCCTCGGGCGAGGCCAGCCCGACCGAGGAGACCAAGATCATGGAGCGCGGCCATCTGCGGATGGACCCGCTGCGGCACGCGGTGGCCTGGAAGGGGCAGGACGTCTCGCTCACCGTCACCGAGTTCCTGCTGCTCCAGGCGCTGGCGCAGCGGCCGGGTTTCGTGAAAAGCCGCGATCAGCTGATGGACGTGGCCTATGACGATCAGGTCTATGTCGACGATCGCACGATCGACAGCCATATCAAGCGGCTGCGCAAGAAGATGCGGACGGCGGATCCGGATTTCTCGGCCATCGAGACGCTCTACGGCATCGGCTACCGCTATAACGAAGAGTGACGGGCCGGCCATGACCATGGCGCAGCACATGAGGATGGGAAGCGGCAAGCCGGCACCTCGCAAGGGCGAGGTGCTGCTGGGCGAGGATTGGGTCGCACCCGATGTGGTGGCCGAGCAGGAGATGCGCGCCCTGCGCGGCCGGCGCGGTTTCGCGGGGCTGAACCATTCGCCGCTGGCGCGCAAGATCGTGCTGTTCAACATGATGGCCCTGGTCATCATGGTGGCGGGCGTGCTGTTTCTCAACCCGTTCCGCGACAGCCTGGTGTTGCAGCGCGAGCAGGGGCTGGTGACCGAGGCGCAACTGGTCGCCCAGGTGTTCGAGGCGCGGCTGCCCGCCGGCGGCGGGCTTGCGGGCGCGCGGGATCTGCTGGCGGCGGACGCCCTCGCCCCGGGGGTGGAGGCGGTGGTGTTCGATGCCGCCGGCAGCGTGGTGGCGCAGGGCCGCGGCACCGCGCAGCCGATGGTCGCGGGGGACCAGTCGACCATCATCACGGATTTCCTCAACACGGTCTGGAACGGCGTGTCGGGGGTGCTGAGCGGGGGCGGCGCTGTGCATGACGCTCCGGATGCCGAGACGCTGGCGCGCCGTCTGCTGCCCGAGGCGCAGGCGGGCCGGACGGCGGTGGAGACCGGCCGCGCGCCCGAGGGCGGCACGGTGTTTTCGGTGGTGACGCCGATCCGGCAGGGCGGGCAGGTGGTCGGCGCGGTGGCGCTGACCTCGGCGGCGGGCGAGATCGACGGGTTGGTGCGCCACGAGCGGGAGCAGGTGCTCCAGATGTTCGTGATCGCGCTGCTGGTCTCCGTCGGGCTCAGCCTCGTGCTGGCCTCGACCATCGCCAATCCGCTGAGCGATCTGGCCGCCGCGGCGGAGCTCGGCCGCGACCGCGACGCGCGCAAGATGGCGCCGGGCCGGGTGCGCATCCCCGACCTGACGGCGCGGCCGGACGAGATCGGGCGGCTGTCGGTCGCCATGCGCGGCATGGTGGCGGCGCTTTACGACCGGATCGACGCCAATGAGCAATTCGCGGCCGATGTGGCGCATGAGATCAAGAACCCGCTTGCGAGCCTGCGCTCCGCCGTCGCCTCGCTGCATGT
>JBDHSR010000112.1:0-8808 GCA_039808305.1 Gemmobacter sp.
ATGCGCTCCACCGGCGAGGTGATGGGCTGGGACCGCACCTTCGCGCTGGCCTTCCTCAAGGCGCAGATGGGCGCCGGGATGCAGTTGCCGGAAGGCGGGCGGGTGTTCTTCTCGATCAAGGACGCCGACAAGACCGATGCGATGGCGGAGGCGGCGCGCGGGCTGCTGGGCCTCGGCTTCGAGATCGTGGCGACCCGCGGCACCTCCGGCTGGCTGGCCGGACAGGGGATCGCCGCCACCACGGTGAACAAGGTCTACGAGGGCCGGCCGAACATCGTCGACGCGCTGAAGAACAACGAGATCGCGCTGGTCGTGAACACGACCGAGGGCACGCAGACCATCGCCGACAGCCGCGACATCCGCCGCGTGGCGCTGATGGACAAGATCCCCTATTTCACCACCGCCGCCGCCTCCATCGCCGCCGTCGAGGCGATGCGGGCGCGGGGCGAGGGCTACGGGGTGCGCACCCTGCAAGGATGAGCGCCGCTCCGGGGCGCAGGGGAAACCGCGGCCCGCGAAGGTTTTCGCGGGCATCCGTCCGGCGTGCCGTCGGCAAGGCGCGCGGATGCGCAGCGGGGACACATTTCCGAAACCCGGCTTGATCGCCGGGCCGGTTCCGGGCAAGACGGCGGTCGAGGAACGAAAGGCCCGACGATGACCGGACACCGCAAGCTCAATCCCTTCGTCAAGCTCGCGCTGGAGCTCGGCCCGGTCGTGCTGTTCTTCGTGATGTTCGGCCGGCTGAAGGACCGGAGCTTCCAGTTCGGCGGGGCGGAATATTCCGGCTTCATCGTCACCACCGCCGCCTTCGTGCTGCTGATCGTGGCGACCAGCGCGCTGCTGTGGCGGCTGACCGGGCGGCTGTCGCGGATGCAGCTTCTGACGCTGGTGCTGGTGATCGTGATGGGCGGGCTTTCGGTCTGGCTGAACGACGAGCGTTTCATCAAGATGAAGCCGACGCTGCTCTATCTCGCCTTCGCCGGCATCCTCGGTTTCGGGCTGTGGCGGGGGCAGAGCTATCTGAGCCTCGTCATGGACGAGGCGCTGCCGATGCGCGAGGAGGGCTGGATGATCCTGACCAGAAGGCTCGCGCTGTTCTTCGCCGGTCTCGCGGTGGCGAACGAGCTGGTCTGGC
Organism: Gemmobacter sp.; assembly: GCA_039808305.1. Taxonomy (GTDB): domain Bacteria; phylum Pseudomonadota; class Alphaproteobacteria; order Rhodobacterales; family Rhodobacteraceae; genus Gemmobacter. The sequence continues at coordinate 1,136 of JBDHSR010000112.1, forward strand.
GGCTGATGTCGACCGGGGCCTGGGTGAATTTCAAGACCTTCGGCCTGACCTTCGCGCTCTTCGCCTTCTTCATGACGCAGGGCAGGCTGTTCGAGCGTTACGGCGAGCCGCGCGGCGACTGAACCTTGCGGCGCGCCTGCGGCGCAAGCCTTTCCTCTCGGCCCCCGCCTTGCGGCGGCGGCCTCGGCCAGCCTCCGGCGGGGGTATTTCCGCCAAGAGGAAATGCCGGCTTCCTCTTGGCGGAAATACCCATGCGACGCCGGAACCCGCGGGCGGTCAGCGCTTGAAGAGCGTCTCCATCGCCTGCTTGTCCATCGCGGGCTGGCGGGCCTCGGCGGCGACGGCGCGGCCCTTGCGGAAGGCCGGCCGTTCGCCGAGCGCCGCGAGCCAGCGGGCGAGATGGGGCTTGTCGTCGAGATGCTGCTGCTGGCCTTCCCAACCCATCGCCCAGGGCCAGATCGCGATGTCGGCGATGGTGAGGTTGCCTCCGGTCACGAACGCCTTGCCGGCAAGCTGGCGGTCCAGCACGCCGTAAAGCCGGGCGACCTCGCGCCGGTAGCGGTCCTGCGCATAGGGCAGCACCTGCGGCGGCTCCATCTGCGGGGCGTATTTCAGGAAGTGATGCGCCTGCCCCGCCATCGGGCCGAGACCGCCCATCTGCCACATCAGCCACTGGTCGGTCGTCACCCGCTCGCGCTCGGTCGCGCCGTAGAGCCGGCCGGTCTTGCGGGCGAGATATTGCAGGATGGCGCCGGATTCGAAGATCGAAATGGCGGCGCCGTCCGGCCCCTCCGGGTCGATGATGGCGGGCATCCGGTTGTTCGGCGCGATCTTCAGGAAGTCGGGCTCGAATTGCGCGCCCCGGCCGATGTCGACCAGCTTCACCTCGTAGGGCAGGCCGAGTTCCTCCAGCGCGATGGTGATCTTGTGGCCGTTCGGCGTCGGCCAGTAATGAAGGACGATCGGGGCGGGCATGGCGGTCTCCTGTCTTTCGGGGCATGATGGCGCAAAACGGGCGGGGTGCAAGGGCATGGGATTGCTGGAGGAGTTGCTGGCGCAGGAGCACCGGGTCTGGCGGGCGCTGGTCGCGGGCGACGCGGCGGCGGATGCGGCGCTGCTGGCGGAGGGCTTCGTGGGCCTCTATCCCGACGGCTTCGCCGGGCGGGAGGATCATGCCGGGCAACTGGCGGCCGGCCCGACCGTGCGGAGCTACGCGCTGGACGAGGCGCGGGCGATCCCGCTGGCCCCCGGCCTCGCCATCCTCGCCTATCGCGCCAGCTACACACGCCCGGCGGGCGGGCCGGCGGAGCGGATGTGGGTCAGCTCGGTCTGGCGGCGCGAGGGCGCGGGCTGGATCAACCTCTTCTCGCAGGACACGCCCTGCGACGCGCCCTTCGCGCCGGTCTGAGCCCGGTTGACCTCGCGCCGCACCGGGCGTATGGCGGAAGCCGTGGCGCTTTGTGACCGGATTGCGGGCCACGTTAAACAAGCCGCTAAAAGGGTGAGGGACGCGAGCCCCGGAGCCTTCGGTCTTCGGGGTTTTTTCGTTGCCGGAGGCAGGCATGAGCAAGGACTGGAACACGCGCACGAAACTGGTGCATGAGGGCAGCCGCCGCAGCCAGTATGGCGAGATGGCGGAGGCGATCTTCCTCACGCAGGGCTTCGCCTATCCGACGGCCGAGGCGGCCGAGGCGCGCTTCCTCAAGATCGAGGGCGACGAGTTCATCTATGCCCGCTACGGCAACCCCACCACCCGCAGCTTCGAGGAGCGCATCGCCGCGCTGGAGGGGACGGAGGACGCCTTCGCCACCGCCTCGGGCATGGCGGCGGTGAACGGCGCGCTGGTCTCGCTCCTGCGGGCCGGCGATCATGTGGTCTCGGCGCGGGCGCTGTTCGGCTCGTGCCTTTACATCCTGGAGGATGTGCTGGGCCGCTTCGGGGTCGAGGTGACCTTCGTCGACGGCGCCGATCTCGATCAGTGGCGCGCCGCGATGCGGCCGGGCGTCACGAAAGCCGTGTTCTTCGAGAGCATGTCGAACCCGACGCTGGAACTGGTCGACATCCGCGCGGTCTGCGACATCGCCCATGCGGCGGGGGCGCTGGTCGTGGTCGACAACGTGTTCGCCACCCCGATCTTCTCGAAGTCGGTGGAACTCGGCGCCGATGTGGTGGTCTATTCCACCACCAAGCATATCGACGGCCAGGGCCGGGCGCTCGGCGGTGTGGTCTGCGGTTCGCAGGACTATATCCGCAAGGTGCTGGAACCCTATATGAAGCATACCGGCGGCTCGATGAGCCCGTTCACGGCTTGGATCATGCTGAACGGCATGGCGACGCTGGATCTGCGCTGCCGGGCGATGGCGGACAGCGCCTTGCGGATCGCGCAGGCGCTGGAAGGCGACGCGCGGCTCTCTTCGGTGGTCTTCCCGGGGCTGGCGAGCCATCCGCAGCACGGCCTCGCCATGGCGCAGATGGGCTCGGGCGGCACCATGATCGCCTTCGACATCGAGGGCGGCAAGGAGGCGGCCTTCCGCTTCATGAACGCGCTGGAGATCGTGAAGATCTCCAACAATCTCGGCGACGCGAAGTCGATCGCCACCCATCCGGCGACCACCACCCACCAGCGCCTGCCCGAGGAGCAGAAGGCGCGGCTCGGCATCACGCCGGGGCTGATCCGGTTCTCGGTCGGGCTGGAGGATGCGGACGATCTGATCGCCGACCTGAAGCGCGGGCTGGACGCGGTGTAAGGGGGGCTTTCCGCCCCCCGCCGCGCGTGCCGCGCGACTCCCCCCGAGGATATTTTCGGACAGAAAATGCAAACGGGGCGGTTTCGCGGCGGCATGTCGGGTTTGACGGACAAAACAGCGGGCGGGGTTGGCGGGCGGTCACATTCCTCCCATATGATGCGGGTATGAGCCGAAAGGGCAGGGGGACGCGCGATGAACGTTCATGCGCCGGAGATCGACCGGAAACCGAGCCGCGAAGAGGCGGAGGCGGCGCTGCGCCTGTTGCGCCAATGGGCGGGGCGGGCCGGCGCCGAGGAGATCGCCGCGATGGACCCGGCGGCGCGGGCGCTCTTGGGCGACGGCTATCCCGATCTCTCGCGCGATTATCCCGGCGAGTTCCTGGCCGATCCGGCCTATAAGGAGACGCTGCCCGATCTCCAGAACGGGCCGTCCAGCCTGATCCGGGGCGCGAAGCGTCAGATCCAGCATGTCGGCATCTCGAACTTCCGGCTGCCGATCCGCTATCGCACCCGCGACGCGGGCGAGGTGCTGCTCGAGACCTCGGTCACCGGCACGGTGAGTCTGGAGGCCGAGAAGAAGGGCATCAACATGAGCCGCATCATGCGGTCCTTCTACAGCCATGCCGAGCGGGATTTCAGCTTCGAGGTGATCGAGCACGCGCTGAACGACTACAAGCGCGATCTGGAAAGCTTCGACGCCCGGATCCAGATGCGGTTCAGCTTCCCGGTGAAGGTGCCCTCGCTGCGGTCGGGCCTCGCCGGCTGGCAATATTACGACATCGCGCTGGAACTGGTGGACCGGGCGGGCGAGCGGCTGAAGATCATGCATCTCGATTACGTCTATTCCAGCACCTGCCCCTGCTCGCTGGAGCTCAGCGAACATGCGCGGCGCACGCGGGGCCAGCTCGCCACGCCGCATTCGCAGCGTTCGGTGGCGCGGATCTCGGTGGTGGTGGAGCCGGGGCGCATCCTGTGGTTCGAGGATCTGATCGACCTCTGCCGCATGGCTGTGCCGACCGAGACCCAGGTGATGGTGAAGCGCGAGGACGAGCAGGCTTTCGCGGAACTCAACGCCGCCAACCCGATCTTCGTCGAGGACGCGGCGCGGCTCTATTGCGCCGCCTTGCAGGCCGATCCGCGGATCGGCGATTTCCGGGTGGTGGCGAGCCATCAGGAAAGCCTGCACAGCCATGACGCGGTGAGCGTGCTGACCGAGGGCGAGACCTTCGCGGGCGCCAGCCTCGACCCCCGGCTGTTCCAGACGCTGTTCCATATCGGCTGAAACCGGCCGGGCGTGGCCCACCCCGCCCGTCCGGGTTCGGGCGGAGACCGGCGCCCGCGCTTTCATTCTGGCCGAAATATCCCCGCCGGAGGCACTTTGAGGCCGCCGCCGCAAGGCGGGGGCCGAGGGGAAGGGCTTGCGCCGCAGGCGCTCCGCCGGATCGCGCGGCGGCTTGACAGGGGCGCGGGGGGCGGCCAAGGCTCGCGCATCATGTGCCGCCTGTCCCGCCCCTTGCCCCATCCGGATCGCCGATGATCGACCTGCGACCGATCGCCTATATCGTCGGCCTCTCCATGGTGGTGCTGGCGGCGCTGATGCTGCTGCCGATGGCGCTGGACTGGCTGGCCGGCGATCCGAACTGGCGCGGCTTCTTCTCGGCGGCGGCGGTGACCTCGGTCGCCGGCGGCGTGGTGGCGCTGGCCTCGGCCAATGCCGGGGTGGCGGGGCTTTCGGTGCGGCAGGCCTTCATCCTGACCACGGCGGTCTGGGCGGTGCTGCCGGCCTTCGGGGCGCTGCCCTTCCTGTTCGGCGCGCCGGGGCTGGGCCTGACCGACGCGATGTTCGAGGCGGTCTCGGGGCTGACCACCACCGGCACCACCATCATCGGCCCGGACCCGGCGACCGGGGCGCCGGGGCTCGACCGGCTGCCGCTCGGCACCAATCTCTGGCGGGGGATGCTGAACTGGCTGGGCGGGCTCGGCATCGTCATCGTCGCCATGATCTTCCTGCCGGTGATGAAGGTCGGCGGCATGCAGTTCTTCAAGTCCGAGGGCTTCGACACGCTGGGCAAGATCCTGCCGCGCGCCTTCGAGATCTCGGTGAGCCTGATCCAGGTCTACGCGGTGCTGACCGTGGCCTGCGCGCTGGCCTTCCACGCGACGGGGATGAGCGGCTTCGACGCGGTGGTCCACGCGCTGAGCTGCGTCTCGACCGGCGGGTTTTCCAGCTACGACCGGAGCTTCGGCGTCTTCGGGGCGGGGCCGCAACTGGTGGCTTCGCTGTTCATGGTGCTCGCGGCGCTGCCCTTCGTGCGCTACATCCAGCTCGGCCGGGGCGAGATGCGGCCCCTGCTGCAAGACCCGCAGGTGCGCGCCTTTCTCGTGCTGATCGCGGCGAGCGTGGGGGTGATCCTGCTGCTCGGCGCCTGGGGGGGCGCGGCGGTGGGGCGGCATGTGACGGATGTGCTGTTCAACGTCGTCACCGTGATGACCGGCACCGGCTTCGCCTCGGTGGATGTGGCGCCCTGGGGCAGCTTCGCCTTCACCATCCTGCTGATGGTCGGGCTGGTGGGGGGCTGCACCGCCTCGACGGTCTGTTCGGTCAAGGTGTTCCGCTACCTGATCCTGATCGAGGCGGTGCGGGTGCAGTTGCGCAAGCTGCGCCAGCCGCGCGCCATCGTGCAGATGCGCTATGCCGGCCAGCCGGTCAGCGAGGATGTGCTGGATTCCGTCATCGTGTTCTTCACGCTCTTCGTGCTGACCTTCGGCGTGCTGGTGGTGGCGCTGACGCTGACCGGCCTGTCGGACAGCGCGGCGCTGACCGGGGCCTGGACGGCGATCGCCAGCATCGGGCCGGTCTGGGGCGCCGAGGTCGGCCCGACCGGCGCGGTGGACGCTTTCCCGGCCGGGGCGAAATGGGTGATGATGGTGGGGATGATCCTCGGCCGGCTGGAGCTTCTGTCGGTCTATGTGCTGTTCATGGCGCGGTTCTGGCGCGACTGAGGCCGGATCGTCCCACTCTGCGGAAAGGATCGCGGCCGGTCGGGTGACCGCGCGAAAGCGCCTCCGGCCATCGGCGGCCGAGCCCGCTGCGAGCCGCATCCCCGCCCGGAGCAAAGGTCCGGCACACGCCGCCGGCCTCTCCTGTCGGGCGCTTCGGGGCCGTAGGCGCGGGGGCGGCGCTGAGCCAGGAAGCGGTGGCCTCGATTACCGCGCCCGCCTGCGGTCGGGGCTCCCCTCCGTCCTGCGGAGGGGGAATGCTGTGTCGAAACTCCAGTTTCGAGAACCTGTGAGGAATAGTTTCCTCAACACCGCGTCTGTGGCGGCCGGCTTCGGAACGAAGTCTCCCGGCCATGCCTGCGGAAGAATGTCGTTCTGCGACCGACCAGGCTCGACCGAGTTTCGACACGGCCTCGGGGGCCTGAGGGCGGGCGATTCCGCCGGGAGGGTCGTGCGCCGCCGGCGAGGGCATTCCGGCGCCGGGCGGCACGGCCTGCCGGTTTCGTCAGGCCGGCGGGCGGTCCGAATGGGTCCGGCGCCATGGAGGCGCTCCGCATTTCCCGGAACCCGCCGGAGAGGCGGCGGCGTGCCCGGAGGCCCCCTGCCTCACCAGCAGGAGACCAGCACCGTCATCCCCTCGGCCAGCCGGTTCAGATCCTCCGGCGCCAGCGCCCCGCTGCGGGTCGAGGCGCGCGGCGCGATGCCGGCCTCGGCGAGGCGGGGGGCGATGGTGGCGGCCTGCGCGGCATAGGCCACGCTGTCGGGCAGGCGCCGCGCGCCGCTGTCGTCGCGCGGCAGCAGCATCCCGATCACCGTCCCCGCGCCGTCGAGCACCGGCCCGCCGGCATCGCCGGGCAGCGCGGTCAGGCCGAGGCGCGCCAGGCCCGCCTCGCCGTCGAGGCCCTTCATGTCCTCCAGCGTGCCGAAGGTCAGGGTGGGGGCGGGCAGCGTGTCCTCGTAGCTGTAGCCCGAGACCGCGATCTCCTGCCCCGGCCGGGCGGGGCCGGAGAGCAGATCCGCCACCGCGGGCGGCGCCAGCCGCTGCGCCGGCTTCACCAGCGCAAGGCCGGTCGTGGCGTCCGAGAAGACCACGCTCGCATCGGTGCGCAGGTCGAGCGTGATGCGGTTGCAGCCCTCGACCGCCTCGCGCACCGTCAGCACGCTGCCCTCGCCATCGACATAGAAGCCCGAGCGCGACAGTTCCGGCCGCCGCACCTCCAGCCCGGACATCAGGCCGTGCCGATGCTCCTCCGACATCGGCACGAGGCCGGGATCCAGCGCCTTGTCGCCGACGGAGCGGAAGCTCGCCTGCATCGCGGCCAGCACGCGGGCCATGCGCTCGTCGTCCTGCGGGTTCCAGATCAGCATGTAGCCCTTGACGAGGCCCTTCGACAGTTCCGCATAGCTGTGGCTGGCCACCGTGCCGTTGCGCCCGTCGATGGTGAAGCTGCGCTCCGACCGGCTGCGCGCGCCGTCGAGCGGCACCGCCTCCAGCGTTTGCAGCACGTCGTAGAGACCGTAGAGCGTGGACTGGTCGCCCGGCTGCGAGATCAGGATGACCCGCACGCCGGAGCCGTTCTTCTCGCGGTAATGCACGAAGGGCGGCTCGTAATGGTCGAACTCCACCATGGCGGTGGGCAGGGCGATCTCGATGCCGGCCTCCGCCTCGGTGATGGTGGCGAGGCCGATCCCGGCCTGCGCCTGCTCATGGGCGGCGACCAGCGTCTCGCGCTGCATGGTGGTCAGCACGCCGGTGGGTTCGCGCCCGTTGGCCTCCTGCCAGGCGGCCATGCTCTTGCGGGTGCCGGGGCCGAAGGCGCCGTCGATCCCCGAGTTGTAGAAGCCGAACCAGTGCAGCGCGGACTGCACCGCCCGGCGTTCGTCGGCGGTCAGCCGCGCCTCGGCGGCGCGCGCCTCGGCCGGGCTT
>JBDHSR010000113.1:0-8681 GCA_039808305.1 Gemmobacter sp.
AGCAGCATCGCGGCGGCGAAGACGAAGGCCGCGCGCAGGCCGAAGGCGCCGGCGATGAAGCCGAGCATCGGCGGGCCGAAGAAATAGCCGAAATAGCCGTAGAGCGTGGCGCGCGCCACCGCGCGGGCCCGCGCCTCGGGCAAGGCCATCCGGCCGACCAGCGAGAAGGCGGTGGGCGCGATCACCGAGGAGCCGAGGCCCATCACGATGAAACCGGCATGGGCCATGGCCGGGCTTTGCGCCGCCGCCGCGATCAGCGCGCCGCAGGCCGAGAGCACCGCCCCCGCCATCAGCACCCGGCGCGGGTCGAGCCGGGTCACCAGCCCCTGCCCGGCGATCAGCGCCAGCCCCATCGTCAGCGCCAGCGCGGCGGGGCCGAGCGCGCCCTCCGACGGGCTGCCGCCCAGCGTCTGCTCGATATGCAGCGCCGACCAGTTCTCGGCGGCGTTCTCGGTCAGGAAGGCGATCAGCACGATGCCGCCGCCGATCAGCGGCACGAGGCCGAGGCCCGCCCCGGCGCCTTCCGGCCGGGCGAGGCCGTGGATCGCGCCGTCACGCTCGAAGGTCAGGAGCGCGGTGAGCAGCGCCGCGCCGGCCATCGCGCCCATCACCCAGCCGGGCGGCCAGCCCGCGTCGCGCATCGCCCCGGTCAGCAGCGCGCCGCCGGCATAGCCGAAGGAATAGGCGGCATGGCAGAGGTTCATCAGATGCAGGTCGCGCTCGTTCTCCAGCGCGGCGACACGGGCGTTCATCAGCACGTCGGTGAGACCCGTCGCACTCCCCGCGCAGATCATGGCGAGCGGGAACAGCCAGACCGCATGCACCTGCCCCGGCAGGGCGAAGGCCAGCGCCATGGCGAGCGTCGCCACCGGCAGCGCCACCCGGCCGAGCGCCACCCCGAGCGCGGGCGCGGCCAGCATGGCCAGCACCGCCGCCAGCGGCGTCATCAGCATCAGCAGGCCCAGCCGCGTCTCGTCCACGCCGAGCTGGACCTTGATGTCGGGCAGCACGGCGGCGAAGGTGCCCCAGAGCACCCCCATCGCCGCGAAGGCCGCAAGCGGGGCGCGCGCCGTGGCGAGGATGCGGGACGACAGCATGGCGGGCTCCTTTCCATCCGGCCAGAGCTAGAGCGGCGGCGGCAGGGCGGCAAGCCCGCCCCCGACACCGCCGGCCCGGCGGCGACACCGATTTTTTCCGCTTTCCCGCCGGGCGGAATCCGGCTATAGGCCCGCGATCCGCCATGCACCCTTGGAGGATGGCGGACCAGTGCAACCAAAGGAGACACCTATGGCACGCGAGATCCCGGATCTTCACGCCGTGGTTCGGACGGGGACAGGCAAGGGGGCCGCCCGTCAAGCCCGTCGCGAGGGCAACGTACCCGGCATCGTCTACGGCGACAACAAGGAGCCGCAGCCGATCAGCATGAACTACAACGCGCTGCTGAAGCGGCTGAAGCAGGGCCGCTTCCTGTCGACGCTGTTCAACCTCAAGGTCGAGGGCCAGCCCGATGTGCACGTCGTGTGCCGCGGCGTGCAGCGCGATGTGGTGAAGGACCTGCCGACCCATATCGACTTCATGCGCCTGCATGACGACAGCCGCATCAACCTGTTCATCCACGTCACCTTCATCAACCACGAGGCCGCCCCCGGCCTGAAGCGCGGCGGCACCCTGACCGTGGTGCGCCCGGAAGTGGAACTGGAAGTGCTCGCCTCGGACATCCCGAACGAGATCGTGGTGGACCTGACCGGCAAGACCTTCGGCGACGTGATCCACATCAACGACGTGGCGCTGCCGAAAGGCACGAAGCCCACCATCGAGCGGAACTTCGTGATCGCCAACATCACGGCGCCCTCGGGCCTGGTGGCCGAAGAGGAGTGATCCTCCCGGAACGGATCGGGGCGCGGCGGAGCGATCCGCCGCGCCCTTTTTCTTGCCCTGGCGGTCGGCGCAACTCCGCCAAATCAGGAATCCCTTACCTTTCATATGGTTGCGAATGTGCTATTGCTCTGTGGTTTCTTTAACCTGTGAGGAATAGGACCGATGCCCACCCATTATGGCGCAGACAACTCCGACGACACGTTGAGCGGCGGCTCCTTCGGCTCCAGCCCCGCGAATGATTCGCTCTATGGCGGCTCGGGGAACGACACCTATACATTCACCGAATATTCCGGCGACGATCGCGTGGAGGACAGCGCCGGCATCGACCGGATCCTGTTCGACGGCACCGTATCGGCGGCGCGCATCCGCCTCGACAGAAGCTCCGCAGATTACGACGATCTCCTCGTCAGCATCGTCGACGAGAACGACAACGTGCTGAGCTCGATCACCCTCAACGAGCATTTCAACGGCTACGCCATCGAGCGCATCGACTTTTCCGATGGCGGCACGATCAGCCTGATCGGCGGGCTGACCATCCAGGGCTCGGTGGGCAACACCACGCTGCACGGCACCGCGAATAACGACACCCTCGTCACCTCGGACCGCAACGAGACGCTCTATGGCGGCGCGGGCGACGACATCTATGCCTTCACCGGCGGACACGGCGTCAAGCTGATCGAGGATGCGCAGGGCAGCGACCAGATCCGGCTGAGCGGGGTCGCGGCGGGCGCGGTGCGGATCAATGTCAGCTCCAGCGACTATGACGACCTGCTGATCCGTATCGTCGACAGCAACGAGAACACCCTCGACACGATCCAGATCAACGAGCATTTCAACGGCTATGCCATCGAAAAGCTGGTCCATGCCGATGGCAGCAGCATCAGCCTGACCGGCGGCCTGACGATCCAGGGCGCCGTCGACAGCACCACCCTGCGCGGCACCGCCTTCAACGACACGCTCGTCATGTCGAGCCGTAACGAGACGCTCTATGGCGGGGGCGGAAATGACAGCTATGTCTATTCCCCCGGCGATGCCCATAGCAACCTGTACGACAGCCAGGGCAACGACCAGATCCGCATTCTCGACATCGCGGCGAACCGGGTGCGCCTGAACGTGAGCGGCAACGATTATGACGATCTGGTCATCCGCATCATCGACAGGAACGAGAATGTCGTCGGCTCGATGACCATCGACGAACAGTTCAACGGCGCGGCCATCGAATCGCTGCTGCTCGCCGGCAAGACCATCGACCTCCAGGCCGGGCTGACCATCCAGGGCGCCGTGGGCAATACCACGCTTTACGGCACCGCGCAGAACGACCGGCTGCTCATGTCGGCGCGCGACGAGACGCTCTATGGCGGGATCGGCAACGACACCTATGTCCTGGGCAAGGGCGACGCGCGCAATGTGCTCAGCGACAGCCAGGGCAAGGACACGATCCTGGTCGAGAAGGCCATCAAGCCCGGCAGCATCCGGCTGAACGGGACCTCCTCCTGGGAGGACGACCTGAAGATCCTCGTCGTCGACCGCAACGGCGCGGTCATCAGCTCCATCGTGGTGGACAACCACTTCAACGGGCGCGAGATCGAGACGCTGCGCTTCCAGGGCGGCGCCAGCATCGACCTGCGCGGCGGGCTGGAAATCCAGGGGGCGGCGGGCGAGACGGCGCTCTATGGCACCGCCCATAACGACACGCTGATCGGCTCCGACCGGAACGAGACGCTCTATGGCGGCAATGGCAGCGACATCTACCGGTTCGGCAAGGGCTTCGGCAAGGATGTGCTCCAGGACGAAGGCGGCACCGACACGCTCGACCTGACCGGAAACGACGCGCATCGGGTCTCGGTCGGCCGGCTCAGCGACTGGAGCAACACGCTCTACGTCCAGGTGAAGAACAAGGCCGGCGTGGTGACCGACGAGATCCAGCTCGCCAACTACTTCGCCGGCGCCTCGAGCCAGATCGAGAAGCTGGTCATCGGCGACGAGAGCTGGTCGATCTCGAACCTGCTGGCCGGCCCCAGGACCTCGAACCGGGCCGACAAGGTGGGCAGCTTCCTCGGCGACACGCTGATCGAGGGCAAGGGCGGCAATGACCGGATCACCGACCTTTACGGCAACAACATCGTCAATGGCGGCGCCGGCAAGGACCAGATCACCACCGGCGCCGGCAATGACGTGCTGACCGGCGGGGCGGGCAACGACACGCTTTCGGGCGGCGCCGGCAACGACCGGCTGCGCGGCGACGCCGGCGCGGACGTGCTGAGCGGCGGCGGCGGGCGCGATGTGTTCGTCTTCGCGAAAGGGATGGGCACGGACCGCATCACCGATTTCGGCAAGGCGCAGGACACGTTGCAATTGAACAGCAATCTCTGGGCCGGCAAGCTGGGCGTCAAGCAGGTGATCGCGCGTTTCGCCACCGATACCGGCGACGACATCGTGCTGGATTTCGGGGCGAACGGGAAGATCGTGCTGGAGGATGTGCCCTCGATCGCCGGTTTGGCCGGCGCGATCGAGATCATCTGAGGCATGCGCCCGGCGGTGGGGATGGCACGGGGGGCTTTCCGCCCCCCGACGGCCCTGCGGGCCTCCCCCCGGAGGATATTTGGGCCAGAATGAAAGACAGCGTGCGCGCTCAGCCCGGCCCGGCCTGCGTCATGTGGTGGTGCCAGCGGGGATCGTCCTCGGGGCGGCGGCCGGCCTTTCCGGTCAGCCGGACGACATAATCGGCGCAGCAGAGGTGGTGCAGGCGCGCGATGCCGGGCAGGGCCATCGTCTCGGCATGGAGCGCGTCGAACTCCGCCTCATGGCGCAGGGTCGACAGGTCGCGCAGCTCGTTGCGGTTTGTCGAGGCGTAATAGCTGTCATTGTAGCGGTCCGCCCCCTGCACCGCCGAGGGGGTGCCGCGCTTCAGGTTCCAGCTTTCCTCCGAACGCAGCATGTAATGGTTGATCTGCGCAGTGGCGTGGCTGGTGAGCTCGGGCGGCAGCTTGCGCAGGTAATCGCCTTCGGGCCAGCCCGGCACCCCGCTGCCATCGGCATTCACCAGACGGGGCGGATGATCGAGCCGCGCGGGATCGAGCCCGCGGGGGCCATGTTCCCCCAATCCCCGGAAGGCGCGCGGCGCGCGGTGCAGCATCTTGATCCAGCGCGAGATCGGGTGGCGGGTGGGGCCGGCGCGCAGGAACCGGCGATGGGTCAGGCCATCCTCCCAGCGCGCGATGCCGGACGTGCCGAAGACCCGCCAGTTCAGCGCCATGGCGGTGAAATCCGGCGCGGGGTCCAGCAGGTCGGCCAGCCTGCCCGCGCCGCGATGGATGACCAGGAACTCGTCCACGTCGCAGACCAGCACCCAGTCGGCGCGGCGCACCGCCGGATGCGCCCGCGCCAGCCGCAGCTTCGCCGCCGTCACCTTGCCGCCGGCGGCAATGTCGCTCGCCAGATGGATCACCCGCCCCGCTTGCGCCAGCGCGTCGAGCAGCGCGGGCGAGCGGTCGGTGCAGTCATTGGTCACGACAAGGATGTCGGTGAAGCCGAGCATCCGATACCAGGTGACCCATTCGACGATGAACGGGCCCTCGTTGCGCATGGAACAGACGACCGTGGCCCGCACCTTCCCCTCCGTTTCACCGCAAGGTCGGCGCGGGCGTCACCGCCGTCAAGCCTACCTCATGCCCCGATATGCTGGACCGAGGAGAAGACCTCCAGCTCCGGGTGCCCGGCATAGATGTCGCCATGGCCGCCCGCGCCGCGATGCGCCGCGCGGAACGCCTCGGATTTCGTCCAGGCGGTGAACGACGCCTCGTCATCCCAGGCCGTATGCGAGGCGTAGAGCGTGTAATCGGCGGTGGACGGCCCCTTCATCAGGTGGAACGAGATGAAGCCCGGCACTTCCGGCAACTGGCTGTCGCGGCTTTTCCACACGGCTTCGAACGCGGCTTCCTGGCCCGGCTTCACCTTGAAGCGGTTCATGGTCAGATACATCTGGCTTTCCCTCTGGCTTTGTCTTTGGCTGGATCGCCCGCGGGACGCACGCGCGCTGTCTGGCTTCCGCGGCAGATTCGGGGCAGAAGGGGGCGCGGTCAAGAGGGGAAGAGGTCGCGGATGAGACTCTGGGTGGGGCTGGGCAATCCCGGCGCGAAATATGCCGGCAACCGGCACAATATCGGCTTCATGGCGCTGGAGCGGATCGTGGCCGATCATGGCTTCGGCCCTTGGCGGCGGGCCTTCCAGGGGCTGGCCGCCGAAGGGCGCTTCGGTTCCGAAAAGCTGGTGCTGCTGAAGCCCGAGACCTTCATGAACCTCTCGGGCCAGTCGGTCGGCGAGGCGCTGCGCTTCTACAAGCTGGCGCCGGAGGATGTGACGGTGTTCCATGACGAGCTCGACCTCGCGCCCGGCAAGATCCGGGTGAAGACCGGCGGCGGCCATGCCGGGCATAACGGGCTGCGCTCGATCCATGGCCATATCGGCGAGGCCTATCACCGGGTGCGGCTGGGCATCGGCCATCCGGGGCACAAGGATGCGGTCGCCGCCTATGTGCTGCACGATTTCGCCAAGGCCGACCAGGATTGGCTGGACGATCTGCTGCGCGGGATTTCCGATGGCGCGCCGGCGCTGGCGGCGGGCGATGCGGCGCGGTTCCTGAACGCGGTCGCGCTGCGCATGACGCCGCCGCGCCCCTCGACCGGCACCGCGCCGAAGCCGGAGCCCAAATCCGGGCCTGACGCGACGGAACAGCCCGCGGATACGCGCAGCCCCTTGCAAAAGCTGGCGGATCGCTTCCGCTAGGCGCATTGGCCCGGAGGAGATCATGCGCCGTCTGTTCAAAGCCCTGGGGGTCCTGCTGCTGATCCTCGCAGCCCTCGCCGTCTGGAAACGCGAGGAGATCGCGCGGCTCCACGCCGCGATGACCCTGTTCGACGCGGCGCGCATCGTCGGGAATTTCAGCCATATGGACCGGGCGTTCCTCTCGGTTCCGCTGGCGAAGGGCAATGCCGCCCCGCTGCCCCTGCCGCCCGGCGCCCCCTTCCCCCTGCCGCCCGAGGCGGAGGACTGGGCGCGCGCCCGGTCGGTCACCGCGCTCGTGCTGCTGAAGGACGGCGCCTTGCGGCATGAGAGCTATCGCCTCGGCACCGGGGAATTCGACCGGCGGATCAGCTGGTCGGTGGCGAAGAGCTTCCTTTCGGCGCTGCTCGGCACGCTGGTGGCCGAGGGCGTCCTCGACCTCGACCGGCCGGTCGAGGCCTATGCGCCGGCCCTGAAGGGCTCGGCCTATGAGGGCGCCACGGTGCGGCAGGTCGCCGCCATGGAATCCGGCGTGGCCTTCGACGAGGATTACCTGAAATTCTCCAGCGACATCAACCGGATGGGCCGGGTGGTGGCGCTCGGCGGCTCGCTCGACGCCTTCACCGCCGGGCTGGCGGCGCGGCGCGGGCCGCCGGGGGACTGGCACTATGTCTCGATGGACACCCATGTGCTGGGCATGGTGATCCGCGGCGCCAGCGGGCGCGGCATCGTGGATCTGATGTCGGAGCGGATCGTCCGGCCGCTCGGGCTGGAGGTCGAGCCCTATTACCTGACCGATGGCGAGGGCGAGCCCTTCGTGCTGGGCGGCCTCAACCTCATCACCCGCGATTATGCCCGGATGGGAGAGCTGTTCCGGCGCGGCGGCGTGATCGACGGGCGGCGGATCGTTCCGGCGGACTGGGTGGAGCAATCGACAAGCGCACAGGCCGAAACGCCGCCCGGCGCGATGGGCTACGGCTATCAGTGGTGGATCCCGCCCGGGGCCGAGCCGGGCGAGTTCCTGGCCCAAGGCATTTACGGGCAGTTCATCTATGTCAACCGCCGCGCCGGGGTGACGATCGCGGTGAACAGCGCCGACCGGGGCTTTACCGAACCCCCGGTCGAGGCGCAGAATGTCGCCATGTTCCGCACCCTCACGGCAGGTCTGGAGGCCGCAGATGACTGAGATGGAGCCTTCGGTGAACGTGCTGGGCGGGCCGCTGGAAAGCTGCTCCACCCGGCCGATGACCGGGTTCTGGCGCAATGGCTGCTGCGATACCGGGCCGGCCGATAGCGGGCGGCATACGGTCTGCGTGGTGATGACGGCGGAGTTTCTGGCGATGTCGAAATATCTCGGCAACGACCTGTCGACGCCGCGCCCGGAATACGGCTTCGCCGGGCTGAACCCCGGCGACCGCTGGTGCCTCTGCGCCGCGCGCTTCCTGCAGGCCCATGCCGAACAGACGGCGCCGAGGGTGCGGCTGGAGGCGACGCATATCCGCACGCTCGACATCGTGCCGATGGAGATCCTGCGCCGCTATGCGGTTTAGGGGGCCGTTCGGGCAGAGATGGCAAGCCTGACAGCGAACGCCAAGCCTTGATGCGACCCCGGCCTGTTCCCGCCAAGCGACATTCCGGAACCTGCCCGGCCTGAGCCCTCCCCGCCCGGAACAAAGCGCGAAGCACCGCCGGGCAGCGCCTGACCACCCCCTCGGGCGGGCGCTTTTCGCCACAAACGCAAGGATCGAATATAGGCGGTGCTACGCCATGGCGTGCCGACTGCCAAACCTCCGGCCTGAGCCCCTCCCTCGCCCGGAACAAGGCGCGAAGCACCTCCGGGCAGCGCCCGACCGCCCCCTCGGGCGGGCGCTTCGGGGACGTTGGCGCGGGGATCGAACATAGGCGGTGCTGCACCATAAAGCGGCGACCACAAGCGAAGCAGCACCCACCCGGCGGTCGAGCGCTGCCCTCCGTGGCGTGGGATGACAGAACGAGTGGTGATCAGAGATAGGCGGTGCGAA
>JBDHSR010000114.1:0-8677 GCA_039808305.1 Gemmobacter sp.
AATGGCGGGTGGTGGCGGGCATGGCCGGCATCCGCTGGCTGGGTCTCGATTACGGCGCCGTCGATGTGGTGCTGCGGCGGCTGGCCATCCCGGAAGCGGACGCGGTCTTCGCGGACCTGATGGCGATGGAGGCCGAGGCGCTTTCAGTGCTGTGGACGGAGGGGAAATGAGCAAGGCGCAGTTCAATTTCGACCTGGTGGTGCGGGCCGATGTCGCCCGCGCGAAGGCCGGGATGAAGGACATGGGCGCCAGCATGCTGGCCTTCAGCGCCGAGACCGAAAAGGCCTCGCGCGCCGCGCGCAGGAAGGCCGCCGATCTGGAGGCGCTGGCGGCGGCCACGGCCTCGGCGATCAGCGGTCAGGACCGTCTGGCCGCGGCCGAGAGGCGCGCCCAGGAGGTGCGGGCGAAGGCGCTGCAGGCGCCGCTGGCAGTGCCACAGATCGCGACCGCGCCCATTCAAGCCGCCTTCAAGGCCACGGAAACAGCCGCCGAGTCCCTGAAATCCGCCGTTGCCGGGCTGACCGTCTCTGTCGGCGCCGGCGCGCAGGAGTTCCTGGAAAGCGCCAATGCCTCGCGCGCTTATCAGGCCTCGCTCGACGACATCCGCGCCAGCTTTAACCCGCTGTTTGCGGCTTCGCGCCAATACGAGCAGCAGTTGGAGCGGATCAGGCAGGCAGAGCTGGACGGCGCCATCTCTGCCCGCGAGGCGGCCGATGCCCGCCTGCGGGCCGCCGCGCAGATGACGCCGGTCGGTCCGGCCGGTGCGGCCGGGGTCAGCCCGTTCTATATCAGCAACATCACCGCACAGATGAACGACATCGGCATGATGACCTTCGCCGGCCAGAGCCCGGTGATGCTGGCGCTGCAGCAGGGCACCCAACTGGGCGAAGTGATGATGCAGGTCAAGGCCCAGGGCGGCGGTCTGTTCGCGGCGCTGGCCAGGGGCTTTGCCTCGGTCCTCAGTCCGGTGAACCTGCTGACCATCGGCATCGTCGGCCTTGGCGCGGCCGGCATCCAGGCAATGGCGACCCTGCTTCCGAAGACAAAATCCTTTGACGACGCCCTGGCCGAGCTGTCCTCATCTGTTGACAGCTACAAATCCGCGATCACGCTGGCGCGCGGCCCCACCAGCGAGCTGACCGCCGAGTTTTCCTCGGCTGGCATGGCGGCGCGGGAATTTGCCGGGGCGCTGGCCGATATCGAGCGCCGGACTGCCGGTCGCGCCGCGCGGGCGGCCGTCAGCAGGTTCGGTGACGAGCAAAGTCTCTTCCTGCCGGACCTCGACTGGCGCGACCAGGGAGCCAATGCCGAACTGTTCGAGGTTCGCCGCGCCCGTGACACCAGACGGCTGCGCGGGCTCTTTGGCGTGGATGCCTCGGCCGTTTCCCATGGCGAGATCGGAGGCGTGCTCGATGCAATGACCAGCTTCCAGGCGGCGGAGGGGCTGGAGGCCCAGATCGCGGCTGGTGAGGAACTGCTGGTGCTGTTCACCGCGCTCGCCGAGCGTTCGGGCGAAATCTCGGAAAGTGAGGACGCAGCCTTGAGGCCGCTGGCCGAAGCGGTGGCCGCGCTGCGCCGGCTCAAGGCACTCGACGATAACGAGGCCGGCAAGACGCGCATCGACCAGATGGTGCTGGCCTATCAGCAGGAGGCCGAGCTGCAGGCGGCGAGCCTGCAATTTGGTCGCGACGGCGTCGAGGTCGACCGCATCCGCGCCCGCCATGCCCGCGAAATGCTCGACATCCGGCTCGAGGACATGGGCATCAAGCAGGACAGCGCGGAATGGGATCGCGCCCAGGCCGCGCTGGCGGCCAGGCAAGCCGAGGACGAGCGCGCGTTGCATGACGCGCGCCGGGACTGGTTGGCCGATCAGGATGACCGTCTGGCCGGCATCAGCCACGAAATCGCCCTGATCGACGCCAGCAATGCCGAGCGCCTGCGCGCCAACGCCCTGGCCGAGGCCGAGATCGAGATCCGCAAGCGCAAGCTGCAGGGCATGGAGGCCGAGGAGCATCGCGCCCGTGCCATTGCCCGCGCCGAGGCCGAGACCACGCTGGAGCGCCAGCGCGCCTTTCGCGAACTTTACAGCACCGGCGTCATGGACGGTTATGACATTCGCATCGCCGCCGAACGCGACCCCCACCTCCGTGCCGGGCTGGAGGCGGAGAAGGAATACGCCCGCGTCCTGGCGCAGTCGAAGGACGCGGGCCTTGCGGCGGCGTCGGCCGCCCAGGTGCGCGCGAGGGCGCTGGCTGATCTGCGCCAGGAGCAATCGGATTACCTGCGCAGCCAGGGCGAGAGCCTCCAGCAGTTGCAGCTGGAACTGGCGCTGATCGGCCAGACCGAGGCCGTCCGCGCCCGGGTGCTGGCGCTGGCCCAGGCCGAGCGCGATATCCGCCGCCTCGGCATCGGCGGCGAGGCTGCCGAGACCGTGCGGCGCAATGCCGTGGCGCAATCCGAGCTGGCACGAGAGATCGCCGCTCAGGCCGATGCCTGGCAGCGCGTCCAGTCGGCCGGCGAGCAGGCCATCGATGCCGTCCTCGACAAGCTGCGCAGCGGCGATCTCAAGGGCGCCTTCGCCGGTCTGGTGGACGAGATCGAGGGCATGTTCTTCGATCTGTCGATCCGCAACCCGCTGAAGAACCTGATCCTCGGCACCGATCTGGGCACCTGGGACGATATCGGCGGCTTTGGCGGCATCTGGGGCCGCCTGACCGGCGCCAGCCGGGTCGACGAGAAGGCGCTGTCGCTGCAGGGCGCGATGCCGGTGCAGTCTATGGCGGTCACTGCCGCCAATGTCATGATCGGTGGCGTCGGCATCGCCTCGCTGCTGGGCAACTTGTCCGGCGGGACCGCCATCGGCGGCCTCGGCATGGGCGGCCTCGGCATGGGCGGCCTCGCCGGCGCGGGCGACGTGCAATCGCAGGTGTGGTCGTTCTTCGCGGCCAAGGGCCTCGCCCCCCATCAGATCGCCGCGATCATGGGCAATGTCTCGGCCGAGAGCGGTTTCGATCCGTTTGCCAGGGGCGATAACGGCAAGGCGTTCGGGCTGTTCCAGTGGAACGACCGCCGCAATGCGCTGTTCGACTTCATCGGCGGCCAGCAGAACCTGGGCGATATCCAGGCGCAGCTGGAATTTGCGTGGCACGAGCTGATGACCTCGGAAAACGGCCCGTTCCGGCGGTTGATGGCCTCGACCAGCCTTTACGACGCCACCCATGCCTTCACCGGCTTCGAGCGCCCCTCGGGCTATGACGCCAGCAACCCGACCTCGGCCATGCATTGGGATCGCCGCCTTGCCGCCGCCGAGGCGGCGATGGCGAAGTTCGAGGCGCAGGTCTATGCCACCAGTGATGGCGTCGGCCAGCTTGGCTCCGGCGCCGCCAATCTGGGCACCGGGCTGCAAGGGTTCGGGGCACAGCTGGGCGGGCTGTTTGAAAATATCGGCGCCCAGCACGGGCCGCTCGGTATGTTCGCGGGCGGGTTGCTATCGGGCCTGATCGGCATGCTGCCCGGCTTCGAGGTTGGCAGCTGGACCGGCGCCGGCGCCGATCACGATGTGGCCGGCCTGGTCCACCGCAACGAGTTCGTATTCGATGCCGCCGCCACGCGCCGCATCGGTGTGCGCAACCTCGAGGCCCTCCGCCAGGGAAAACTGCCCGGCTATATGCGCGGCGGCGAGGTGGTGATGTCCGGCGGCGCTCCAATCGCCCCGGCCTTCGCATCGTCGCCTTCCCCGTCCGCCGCCCCGTCTGACCCCACGCGGGCGGTGTTCGAGATCAATGTTTCAGGAACCGGCACGGCCGAGATCCGGCAGGGGGTGATGGCAGCGATGGACATGGCCTTCGACCAGTTCACCCGTAACGTCCTGCCGACCAAGATCATGACTGTCGTCAACGATCGGTGGAGCGTCTGATGGCTTACACTTTCCCCCTCCCGGTCAGCCAGTTCTGGGCGTTGCTGCCGATCCGCGAGTTGAGTTTCGACCTTTCCGAAAACGTCGAGGTCACCGGCGAGACCGAGGGCGGCGAGGTGCTGACCGCGCAGCGCGGCACCCGGCTGTGGCAGGGCGAGGTCATGCTCGACGACATGCTGCCGGCCGAGGCGGCCGAGACCGGCGCCATGCTCGACGTGGTGCGCCGCCATGGCGCCAGCTTCATGGCCTTCGATACCGGCCGGCCGGGACCGCGCGCCGATCTGGCCGGCGTGGCTCTGGTCGGGTCCACGCCCAGGCTCAATGCCGTGGCGGCCAATAATTGCGAGATCCGCGTCAGCGGGCTGCCGGGCAATTACCGACTCGAACGCTCTGACTATCTGGCCTTCAGCTACGGCGCCAACCCGGTCCGGTTCGCGCTGCACCGCCTGGCCGCGCCGGTGACGGCCAATGGCTCTGGACTGACGCCATTCGTCGAGGTCAGCCCCAACCTGCGCCCCGGCTGGGCGGCCAATGCGCCGGTGACGCTGGCGCCAGCCGCCTGCAAATTCCGGATCCAGCCCGGGTCGTTCAATCCCGGCCGCCGCCGCAGCGCCCTGACCACCGGCGTCGGCTTTCGCATCACGCAGATTCTGGGGGACTGATCATGCGGATTTACAGCCCCGCCACTGCCGCCCATTTCGCCAGCCGGGGCGCGTTTTACGGCCAGATCCTCGTATGGGTGGCGCCGCGCAACCGCACCACCGGCGCCATCGAGGGTGTCGGCTTCTGGTCTGGCGACGATCATCGCGAATTCACCATCGAGGGCGAGACCCGCAGCTATTACGGCGCCGGCGCTTTCCTGGGCATGGACCCGATCCGGCGCCAGCTTGGTATCAAGACCCGGACGCAGCGGCTGCGCTTCAGCCATATCTCGCCCGCGGGCATGGCGCTGATCAGGGCCTATGACCCGCGCCACGCCCCGATCGAGATCCACCGGGCGCTGTTCGAGCCGCTGACCGGCAATCTGATCGACGCGCCGCATGTGATCCTGCGCGGGTTTATCGACAAGGCATCGTCGCGGCGCGCGCCGAAGGGCGAGGGCGGCGGCGAGATCACCATCGAGGTCGCCACCCATGCCCGCGCCCTGACCCGGTCACTGTCGCGCTATCGGTCGGATGCGACGATGCGGGCCAGGGCGCCGGGCGACGGCATCCGCAAATATGCCTCCATCGCCGAGGCTGTGGAAACGCCTTGGGGGCGGCATGCGGCATCCGGGTCCAATTCGGGCGGCGGGCGGCCGTCCTGGGGGCCGAGCCGCGATGGTGGTGGCGCCGGCGGCGTCTCGGCCCCGACGAGCGGAGGCAGATCATGGCCGCGCCGTTGATCCGCCTCCCCGACTGGCAGACCCGGCTGCATCTGTGGTTGCAGCAGGCCGCCCGCCGCCCGATCCGGCCCGGGCGCTGGGATTGCTGCCTGTTCGGGGCCGGCGCCGTCGAGGCGCAGACCGGCACCGATCTCGCGATCGGCTGGCGCGGCCGCTACAGCAGCTATGCCGGCGGCCAGCGCGTCCTGCGCCGCGCCGGTTATGCCGACCATGTCGACCTGATCGCCCGCCACCTGATCGAGGATCATCCTGTCACCGCGATGCCGGGCGATATCGCCGTGGTGCCGGATCCTGATGGCGGCGCGGCGGTCGGCCTCGTCCAGGGCAGCGTGATCTATGTGCTGGCGGAGGGTGGCGGGCTGGCCTTCGTGCCGCTGACCGCCATCCAGCGTCTGTTCAAGGTGGGCTGATATGGCGCCTGCGGTTGGGTTCATCGGAGGGATGTTCGGGATCGGCGCCGGGGCGGCCTTCGGGGTCGCAGGCGGTGCGGCCTTCGGCGGCTGGGTCGCCGGCGCGGCCTTTGCCGGCACCCTGCTGGGCAGCCTGACGGTCAACCTGCTCGGCACGGTGGCGCTGGGGGCGCTGTCGCGCGCGCTGACCCCCGAACCCGAACAGGGCGGCGGCATCACCATCTCCTCGACCGTGGCCGGTGAGCAGAATCCTGAAAGCATCATCCTCGGCCGCTATGCCACCGGCGGCGGCGCATTGTGTCCGCCCTATAGCCACGGCCCGTCCAACCGCTATCTGACCCATGTCATCGAGCTGTGCAGCGCCCCGGGCGCGCAGCTCGACCGCATCATGCTGGGCGAGGAATGGGTCGAGCTGGGGGCAAACGGGCTGTCCGAATACGGCCGCCCGGTGCTGGGCGACAAATATGGCGGCCATGTCTGGGTCAAATATCTCGACGGCAGCCAGACCGCCGCCGATCCGATGCTGCGGGCCAGATATGGCAACCATCCCGACCGCCCCTGGACCGCCGACATGGTCGGCCATGGCCTCGGCATCGCCATCCTGACCTTTTACTATGACCAGGAGGTGCTGGCGCAGGTCCCGCGCTATCGCTTTGAACTGACCGGCATCCCGGTCTACGACATCCGCAAGGACAGCACCGCCGGCGGGGTCGGGCCGCAGCGGCTTGGCAATCCCGCGACCTGGACGGTCAGCCACAACCCTATCGTGCTGGCCTGGAACATCATGCGCGGCATCGCGCTGCCGGGCGGCGATGTCTGGGGCGGTCGGATCACCGACCCGCGATCCTTGCCGCAATCGGTCTGGGTCGCGGCAATGAACCGCTGCGACGTGACCATCGAGGGCGCCGACGGGCCAGAGCCGATGTATCGCGCCGGGCTGGAAGTTCTGCTGACCTCGCCCCCGGCAAGCGCGCTTGAAGAGTTGTTCAAGGCCTGTTCAGCGGTGTTCGCGGATCTGGGCCATGGCTATGGCGTGACGGTGGGCGCGCCGGCGCTGCCGGTCTATGCCATCACCGACGCGGACATCATCGTCAGCGCGCCCGAGGAGCGCGACCCGTTCCCGGGCCTCGACGACAGCTGGAACGCGGTCAGTGCCAAATACCCCGACCCGGCGCATTTCTGGGAGACCCGCGAGGCGCCGCAGCTGACCAATGCCGGATATGAGGCCACCGACACTTTCGGGCGGCGCATGGCGACCCTGTCGCTGCCCGCCGCGCCCTATCCGGCGCAGGTCCAGCGCCTGCTCGGCCCCTGGCTGGAGGATGCGCGCCGGGATCTGCGCCACAATATCACCCTGCCGCCCGATTCTGCCCATGTCGAGCTGATCGACAGCCTGCTCTGGACCTCGGCGCATAACCTCTATGATGGCAAGGCGTTCACGATCCACGAGATCGTCGAGGATCCGTTCACCGGCCTGCGCCAGATGGCCATCCGCGAGGTGGATCCCGGCGATTACGTCATCCCGCCGAACTATTTGCTGCCCTCGCCGCCGGCGCCGTCCATCCCGGCGGTCATCCCGGCCACCGTCGACGGCTATGACGTGCAGCCGGTGACCATGCTCGACGCCGCCAGCAAGGCGCGGCGCGCCGGCATCCGCATCCTGTGGTCGCCGGACCTGGCCGGCAGCGGCTTGCGCTGGCGGGTCCGGCTGGCTGGTCAGGCCGAGCCGATCCTGCACGGCACCATCCAGGCGCTGGCGGATGGCTATGTCGACCTCTACGAGGGCGTACTGCCGGTCACGGCCTATCAGGTCCAGGCCGAGTTGATCGCCGACCGCCCGACCCTGCCCACCGCCTGGCTGCCGGTCACGACCGATGACGTGCGCCTGTCGCTTGACGATCTGACCGCCGGGGTGCGCCAGGCGCTGGAGGAGATGACGGCCTGGATGGACGCCTACCCGGACGAGCGGGCGGATATCGACGCGGATATCCAGGCGGTCCATGATCAGGCGATGGATGCGCTGGCGCTGGCGCAGGATTACCTTGAGACCGGCATCCAGGACGAGAGCACAGCACGGCAAGCCGGGCTGGATGCGCTGGCGGCGCAGGTCCAGACCCTGACGGCGGTGCTTAACAGCCAGAATTACCTGCAAAACCCCCGGTTTGTGGATGGCACCGCCGGCTGGACCATCATCACCGGCGCCATGAATGTCATTGACCGGGACGAGGAATCGGCTGACCCGATCATTGCCACCGCGCCGACACCCAAATTCGCGCGGCGCTCGGTCGCCGGTACGGGTGCGCATGCACTTGAGCAGACCTTTGATATCGAGATGGATCCGGGCGAGGTGGTGCAATGGCGGGTCTGGCTGACCGCCGCCGCCGTGATCCCGGTGCAGGTGCGCCTGTTCTGGCTCGATGATACCGGCACGCAGATCGGGGGCTCGATTGACAAGTCGATCGTCACCGCGCCGAACGAATGGCGAGCTTTCTCCGGGCAGCAGGCCCCGCCCGAGGGTGCGGTGCGGCTGCGGTGGAATATCATCCGGCTCTCAACGACCAGCACTACCGGCGAGACGGCGCAGCTCGCTGTTGCGGATGCCTCGGTTACCAAGGTTGATGTCAGCCTGCTTGCCCGGATCACCGATCTGGAGGTGGTGGTTGCCAATCACGAGGCCGCACAGACGCTGTGGCAGTCCAACGCCGAGAGCCGGTTTACTGATGCCGAGGACGAGCTGGACGCCGTGGCGGTGGCGCTCGACAACCGTTACACCAAGGCGGAGACGGGTTCGGCGATTTCGGCCGCCACCACCAACCTCAAGTCGTCGATGGAGGACACGGGCGGCTCGGTCAAGGCGGCGCAGGATGCTGCACAGGCGGCGAGCAATCTGGCCGGCAGCAAGGGCAAGGTGATCGTGCAGTCGGCAACGCCGGCCACCGCTGACCGGCTGGCGCAAAACCTGTGGAT
>JBDHSR010000115.1:0-8661 GCA_039808305.1 Gemmobacter sp.
GGCGCGGTCCGATGGCCCCGGGCGCCGGCTGTTCCGGGTTGAGGCGGCGGGCCAAAGGTCCTATTCCGGCCATGTCAGACAGGAGGGCAGGATGGACGCCACCGCAATCGAGGCCCTGTTCACCCGCGCCGACGGCACGTTCCTCTGCGCCCGCTGGGGCCGGCCCATCGTGCCGGTGGTGTTCGGGGTCGAGGATGCCACGCTCTCCGTCGTCAAGGGCGCCATCGAGGCGGTGGTGGCGCTGGCCGGGCACCGCATGGCCGAAACCGACCCGGAGCTCGGCGCGAACCTCATGGTGTTCTTCTTCCGCGACTGGGCGGAGCTGCCGCGGGTGCCGGGGCTCGACCGGCTGGTGCCCGATCTCGGCCCGCTCTGCGACCGTCTCGCGGCGCAGGGGGCGAACCAGTATCGCCTGTTCCGCTTCGACGCGGGCGGTGCGATCCGCGCCGCCTTCGTCTTCCTGCGCATGGACGCGGCGCTCGCCGCCATGCCGGCCGAGACGCTGGCGCTGACCCAGGCCGCGCAGGCGATCCTGCTCTGGTCCGACCGCGCCTTCGCCGAGGTCTCGCCGCTGGCCCGCGCCGGCGATACGGTGATCCTGCGGCCCGAGATCGGCGCGCTGATCCGCGCCGCCTACGACCCCGTGCTGCCGGCGGTCGCGCGCGATCCCGCCCATGCGCTGCGCCTCGCCGCGAGGGTTTGACATGCACCGCTTCCCGCTGCGCGTCTATTACGAGGATACCGATCTCGCCGGGATCGTCTATTACGCCAACTACCTGAAATTCATCGAACGCGGCCGCAGCGAATGGGTGCGCGAGCGCGGGCTGGACCAGATGCGCCTGCGCGCCGATCCGGGGATCGTCTTCGCGGTGCGGCGGGTCGAGGCCGACTATCTGCGCCCGGCGCTGTTCGGCGACGATCTGGTGGTGACCACAGCGCCGCTCACCCTCGGCGGCGCGCGGATCGAGCTGGACCAGCAGGTGCTGCGCGGGCGGGAGACGCTGTTCGCCGCCCGCGTCACGCTGGTCTGCCTCGGCGCCGACGGCCGGCCGCATCGCGTGCCGGAAAGCGTGCGCGCCGCGCTGGCCGCCGGCTGACCGCCGCCGTCTCGGCATCAATTCGCGGTTTGACGAGGATGTGTTGGCAATCCCCCTAAAAACCGGATAGAATCACTTGTAAGGAAGGGCCGGATACAAGGCCCCGCAAGCAAGAGCAGGCGTAATGGAAACGGAAGCCCTCGGAATGGCGGCGGAGATGGATTTCTCTGTGCTCGCCCTTTTCGCCCGCGCGACGATCACCGTGAAGCTGGTGATGATCGCGCTTCTGATCATGTCCTTCTGGTCCTGGGCGATCATCGTCCGCAAGCATATCATGTATCGCGCCGCCCGCACCGAGGCCGGGATCTTCGACCGCGCCTTCTGGTCGGGCGAGCCGCTGGACGAGCTGTTCGAGAAGATCGGCCCGGTGCCGGAGGGCCAGAGCGAGAAGATCTTCGCCGCCGGCATGACCGAATGGCGGCG
This sequence comes from Gemmobacter sp., assembly GCA_039808305.1. Classification (GTDB taxonomy): domain Bacteria; phylum Pseudomonadota; class Alphaproteobacteria; order Rhodobacterales; family Rhodobacteraceae; genus Gemmobacter. Next base: position 1,521 of record JBDHSR010000115.1, read on the forward strand.
CAGCCACCGCTCGGATGGCGGGCTGATCGCCGGGGCGCAATCGCGCATCGACCGGGCGATGGACGTGGCGATCGCGCGCGAAAGCGAGACGCTGAATGCGGGGCTGTCCTTCCTCGCCACCGTCGGCTCCACCGCGCCCTTCATCGGGCTGTTCGGCACGGTCTACGGCATCATGCACGCCTTCACCGAGATCGCCGCGACCAAGAACACCGATCTGGCCACCGTGGCGCCGGGCATCGCCGAGGCGCTGATGGCCACCGGCATCGGCCTGGTCGCCGCCATCCCGGCCGTGGTGTTCTACAACAAGCTCAACGCCGACAGCGAGCGCATCCTCGGCGGCTACGAGGCTTTCGCCGACGAATTCGCCACCATCCTGTCGCGCCAGCTGGACAGCTGAGCCATGGGGGCCGGGGTCGTCAAGAAATCCGGGGGCGGCGGCGGGCGGCGCGGACGGCGCCGCGGCTCCTCCGCCGCCATGGCCGACATCAACATCACGCCCTTCGTGGACGTGATGCTGGTGCTTCTCATCATCTTCATGGTGGCGGCGCCGATGCTGACCGTGGGCGTGCCGGTGAAGCTGCCGGAAACCGCCGCCGCCAGCCTGCCGACCGAGCAGGAAAAGCCGCTCGCCATCACCATCGGGGCGGATGGCCAGCTTTTCCTGATGAATTCCGAGGTCGAGGCGGCGAGCCTGATCCCGCAGCTTCAGGCCATCGCGGCGCAGCGCGAATCCGACAAGGTGTTCCTGCGCGCCGACGGCACCGTGCCCTACGAGCGGGTGGCGCAGGTGATGGGCGCGCTGAACGCCGCGGGGTTCCGCAATATCGGGCTGGTGACCGACGACAACGGTCCGTTGATGGGGGCGGAGGCCGGCGGCGCCGGCGCCGCGCCGAACGAATAGGGCAGGGCCGATGCTGCGGGCCTGGGCGAGCGATGTCGACAAGAGCTTCTGGATCTCCGGCGGGGGGCATCTCGTCCTGATCCTGTGGATCCTGTTCGGCGACATCCTGTTCAGCCCGCCCGAGACGCCCGAGCCGGTGTCGATGGCGGTCTCCACCATCTCCTCGGCCGAGTTCGCGGCGATGGAGGCCGCCGCCGGCGGCGGCGAGGAATCGACCGAGGAGCCGGTCGAGATCGCCCCAGCCGCCTCGCCCCGCCCGCCGGAGCGGCCGCAGCCACCCGCCGAGCAGCCCGCCGAGGTGGCCGAGGATACCCCGCCCCCGGCGCCCGAGCCGCAGCCCGAGCCGGCGCCGGCGCCGGAGGAAATCCCCGAGGCCGAGATCGCGCAGCCGGTGGAGGTGCCCGAGCCCGTGGCGCCCCCGGCCGAGCAGGAACAGCCGGTCGCGGTGATGCCCTCTTCCGTCCGCCCGCGCCCGCGCCCGGCGCAGCGCATCGCCCCCGAGCCGCAGGAGCCCCCGGAGGAGGACGCCCCCGAGGCCGAGCAGGTGCAGGAGCGGGTGGCCGAACAGGCCGAGCCCGAGGCGCCGGTGGTCGAGGAGGAGCAGGAGGCCGCCGCGCCGCCCGAGGCCACGACCGAAACCGTGACCGAGGCGACCGAGACGGAGGAGGCGCCGCAACTCGCCCCCACCGCCTCGATGCGCCCCCGCTCGCGGCCGCGCCAGCCGCAGCCCGAGCAGCGGCAGGAAACGCAGACCGCGCAGTCGGAAAACGCCGAACGCTCGCAATCCGAGCGGCAGGCCACCGATGCCGCGCTGGCCGAGGCCATGGCGCAGGAGGCGGCGCAGCAGCAATCCGCCGCCGGCAGCAATGCGCAGGCCGCCAATACCGACGCGCCGCCGGCGCGCGGCCTCGCCGCCAACGGCCCGCCGATGTCGGCCGGCGAGAAGGACGCGCTGCGCGTCGCGGTGGAGCGCTGCTGGAACGTGGCGGCGCTGTCGACCGAGGCGCAGCGCGCCATCATCAGCGTCCATGTCACCATCGGGCCGGACAAGAAGCCGGTCTCGACCTCCATCGAACTCGCCCGCTCCGACGCCTCGGACGCCGCCACCCGGCAGGCTTTCGAGGCCGCCCGCCGCGCCATCCTGCGCTGCGGCTCGCCCGGCTTCCCGCTGCCGGACGACAAATACGAGACCTGGCGCGAGCTGGAGCTGATCTTCGACAAGGGGAGGGTGGGGCTGTGACGGACGCGGCGCGCGCCCGCCCCGGCGGGGCGGAAAACGATATTCCCGGGGCGACCCGGACGGAACCGGGGGAAGGGCGGCTGCGCTTTCCCCTTTCGGCAGGCAGGACAAGGGCTGACAGGCAGTTCAGCCGCAGGAACAGGAACGAGGGTCAGATGAGCCGTCTTCGCCAATTTCTCACCGCCGCGCTGGTCGTGGCCGCGGGCCTCGCGCCGGGGCTGATCCCCACCGGGGCCGAGGCGCGGCTGTCGATCACGCTGGGCAGCCCGGTGGTGGAGCCGATGCCCTTCGCGCTTCCCACCTTCGTGGACGAGGGCGGCGCGGGCGATCTCGCCGCGCAGATCTCCGAGGTGGTGGCGGCCGATCTCGCCAATACCGGCCTGTTCGAGCGCATCCCGCAAAACGCCCATATCCAGCAGATCACCTCCTTCGGCGCGCCGGTCTCCTATCCCGACTGGCAGGCGATCAACGCGCAGGCGCTGATCACCGGGGCGGTGCAGACATCCGGCGGGCAGGTGGTGGTGAAGTTCCGCCTGCATGACGTCTTCGCCAATGGCGAGCTGGGCGAGGGGCTGCAATTCGTCGGCACCACCGACAGCTGGCGGCGCATGGCGCACAAGGTGGCCGATGCCGTCTACAGCCGGATCACCGGCGAAAGCGGCTATTTCGACAGCCGCGTGGTGTTCGTCTCGGAAAGCGGCGCGAAGAACCAGCGGCAGAAGCGGCTGGCGGTGATGGATTACGACGGGGCGAATGTCAGCTACCTGACCGACTCCTCCTCCATCGTGCTGGCGCCGCGCTTCTCGCCCAGCGGCGACCGCATCCTCTTCACCTCCTATTCCTCGGGCTTCCCGCAGATCTACCTGATGAATGTGGGGAACCTGTCGATCAAGGGCCTGGGCGAGCAGCCCGGCACCATGACCTTCGCGCCGCGCTTCTCGCCCGACGGGCAGACCGTGGTGTTCAGCCTGGAGCGCGGCGGCAATACCGACATCTACGCGCTGAACGTGAATGGCGGCGGGCTGCGGCAGCTCACCAATTCGCCGGCCATCGAGACCGCGCCCTCCTTCAGCCCCGACGGCAGCCAGATCGTGTTCGAGAGCGACCGCTCCGGCGGGCCGCAGCTTTACGTCATGTCGGCCGGCGGCGGCGAGCCGCGCCGGATCTCGGGCGGCGCCGGGCGCTACGGCACCCCGGTCTGGAGCCCGCGCGGCGACTATATCGCCTTCACCAAGCAGAATGGCGGGCGCTTCCATATCGGCGTCATGCTGGCCGACGGCACCGAGGAGAAACTGCTGACCGCCTCCTATCTGGACGAGGGCCCGACCTGGGCGCCGAACGGCCGCGTGCTGATGTTCACCCGGCAGGATGCCGGCGGCGAGCCCGCGCTCTATTCGGTCGACGTGACCGGGCGCAACCTGCGCCGGGTGCCGGTCAACGGCGCCGCCTCCGATCCGGCCTGGTCGCCGCTCCTGCCGTAACAAAGCTCACGCGGCCGTCGATTCCCCCGGCCGCCCAAACCTGATACGCTGCGCCCATCGGGCCGGCATCCAACGAAAAAGGGACAATGAGATGGCGTATGTTTCGAAGGCTCTGCTGCTGGTGGCCGTGCTCGGCCTCGCGGCCTGCAACAATCCCGACCGCTACGGGGCGGGCGGCGCCGGCGGCGCGGGGGGCATGGGCGGCGCGGGCGGCATCGGGGCGGGCGGCCTCGGCGGGCCGAACGATCCGACCTCGATCGCCTATTTCCAGCAGACGCTGGGCGACCGGGTGCTGTTCCTCGTCGATCAATCCACGCTTTCGGACGAGGCGCGCGGCATCCTGACCCGTCAGGCGCAATGGCTGCAACAGAACCCCGATTACGCCATCATCATCGAGGGCCATGCCGACGAGCAGGGCACGCGGGAATACAACCTCGCCCTCGGCGCCCGCCGCGCCAGCGCGGTGCAGAACTTCCTGATCTCGCAGGGCGTGGCGCCGGGCCGGATGCGCACGATCTCCTACGGCAAGGAGCGCCCGGTCGAGGTCTGCCCGTCCGAGGCCTGCTTCTCGAAGAACCGCCGCGCCGTGACGGTGCTGTCGATGGGGGCGGGGGCCTGAGCCGATGAAACTGCGCCTCGCCGCGCTGGCCGTGCTGCTGCTCTCCGGGTCCGCCTTCGCGCAGGACCGGGCGCAGTCGCTGGCCGACATCAAGGCCGAGCTGGCGGCGCTGAACGCGCAGTTCACCGGCCTGAAGCAGGAACTCGTGACCACCGGCGCCGTCCAGAGCGGCGCCGCCGGCGCCAATGCGCTGGAACGGCTCGACGCCATCGAGGCGGCGCTGATGCGGCTGACCGCGCAGGCCGAGCAGGTGGAGCTGAAGGTGAACCGGGTGATCGCCGACGGCACCAACCGCGTGGGCGACCTGGAGTTCCGGGTGACCGAGCTGGAGGGCGGCGATCCCGGCGCCCTGCCGCCGACCAAGCCGCTGGGTGGGGAGGCTTCCGCCCCCGCGCCCGCCGTCCCTCTCGCAACCGCCCCCGCCGCCGGGGGAGCCGAGCTTGCCATCGGCGAACAGGCGGATTTCGACCGGGCCAGGGAGGTGCTCGGTCAGGGTGACTTTCGTGCCGCCGCGGAAAAGTTTGCGGCCTTTGCCCAAGCCTATCCGGGCAGCCCCCTGATGCAGGAGGCGCAGATCCTGCGGGGCGACGCGCTGAAACAGGGCGGCGACACCGCCAATGCCGCGCGCGCCTGGCTGGAGGCGTTCTCCGGCCAGCCCGAGGGGCCGAAGGCCGCCGAGGCGCTGTTGAAGCTGGGCGGGGGGCTGGCCGATCTCGGCCAGATCTCCGAGGCCTGCGTGACCTTGCAGGAGGTCGGCATCCGCTTCCCCGGCTCGGCCCCGGCGACCGAGGCGCAGGGCAGGCTGGCGGGGCTGGCCTGCCAGTGAGCGCAGGGCCGCCGCCCGGGGGGGAGGACGCCTTCCTCCTCGATGTCGCGGCCGAGGCGTTCCTTCCGGCGCGGCCCGACCCGGCCGCGCCTTTGCCTGTCGGGGTGGCGGTTTCGGGCGGCGGTGATTCGGTGGCCTTGCTGCACCTGTTGCACCGCGCCGCGCCCCATGCCGGATATGCCCTCCATGCCGTCACGGTGGATCACGGGTTGCGCCCGGAATCGGCGGCCGAGGCGGCGCAGGTCGCGGCCCTCTGCGCCAGCCTCGGCATCCCGCATGACACGCTCTGCTGGCAAGGCCCCGAGGCCACCGGCAATCTGATGGACCAGGCCCGCCGGGCGCGGTTTTGCCTGATCGCGGATTGGGCGAAGGCGCGCGGGATCGGCCATGTCGCGCTCGGCCATACCGCCGACGATCAGGCGGAAAGCTTCCTGATGAACCTCTCCCGCGCCGCCGGGCTGGACGGGTTGTCGGGGATGCGGCTGGACTGGGAGGCGCAGGGCATCCGCTGGCATCGCCCGCTCTGGCGGCAGACCCGCGAGGGGTTGCGGGACTACCTGCGCCGCAATGGTATCGGCTGGATCGACGATCCCAGCAACGACAACGACCGCTTCGCCCGCGTCAGGGCGCGCCGGGCGCTGAAGGCGCTGAAGCCGCTGGGGATCACGGTCGAACGCATCCTGACCAGCACCCGGCATCTCGCCGAGGCGCGCAGCGGCCTGCAATCCGCGTTGGCGCAGGCGGTGGAAATCCATGTCACCGAGCAGGCCGGGGCGCTGAGCCTGTCGTGGCGCGGCCTGCCGCCGATGGGGCCGGAGCTGGAGCGGCGGCTTCTCCTCCAGGCGATCCGCTGGATGAACGGCGCGGACTATCCGCCGCGCGCCGAACAGGTGCTGCGGCTGATCGCGGCGTTGCGGGAGGGGCGCGACGCCACGCTGGGCGGGGTGCGCTTCCGCTGCCGGGGCGACGGGATCGCCATCGCCCGCGAATCCCGCGCCGTCATGGGGCCGGTCGCCTGCGGCGCGATCTGGGATCACCGCTGGCGGGTCGAGGGGCCGGCGGAGCCCGGCCTGACCGTCGCCGCGCTCGGCGCCGAGGGGCTGCGGCGCTGTCCCGGCTGGCGCGGCCACGGCCCGCGCGAGGCGCTCGCCGTCTCGCCCGCCGTCTGGCGCGGGGCGGATCTGGTCGCGGCGCCGCTGGCCGGATTCGGCTCCGGCTGGTCGGCGCGGCTCGATCCAACCTTCGGAATGTTCATCTTGGCGCATTGAACCCTCGCGCCATATGTCTATTTTAGGCTGAACGCCACTCGGCTGCGGCCGCCTGCGCGTCCGCATTCAAGGAGTTCCTTCGTGGGCAACGCACGAAACATCGCTTTCTGGGTCGTTCTCTTCCTGCTGATCCTGGCACTGTTCAACATGTTCAGCGGCGGAACGACGACGACCGCCTCGCGCAACCTGTCCTATTCGGAGTTCGTCGCACGGGTCGATGAAGGCCAGGTGTCGAGCGTGACGCTGGATGGCGAGCGGGTGCTGATCCGCGGCAAGGACGGCAACACCTATGCCACGGTGAAGCCGCAGGGCGAGGAGATCACCGACCGGCTGATCTCCAAGGGCGTCGAGGTGCGGGCCGAGCCGCAGGAGCAATCGGGCTTCCTGTCGCTGTTGAGCCTGTGGTTGCCCTTCCTCGTGCTGATCGGCATCTGGATCTTCTTCATGAACCGGATGCAGGGCGGCGGGCGCGGCGGCGCGATGGGCTTCGGCAAGTCGCGCGCCAAGCTGCTGACCGAGAAACATGGCCGCGTCACCTTCGACGACGTGGCGGGGATCGACGAGGCCAAGGAAGAGCTTGAGGAGATCGTGGAGTTCCTGCGGAACCCGCAGAAATTCTCGCGCCTCGGCGGCAAGATCCCGAAGGGCGCGCTGCTGGTCGGCCCGCCCGGCACCGGCAAGACGCTGCTCGCGCGCGCCATCGCGGGCGAGGCGGGCGTGCCGTTCTTCACCATCTCCGGCTCCGACTTCGTGGAGATGTTCGTGGGCGTCGGCGCCTCGCGCGTGCGCGACATGTTCGAACAGGC
>JBDHSR010000116.1:0-8651 GCA_039808305.1 Gemmobacter sp.
ACGCCGCAGGAAGCGCGTTACCCCCCAACCGCCGATAAACCACTCTCCATCAATGGCATGACCGACGCCGCGTCGGAACGGCCTCCAAGCCGCACAGGCCGAACTCCGCCTCCGCGCATCGACGAAGTGGCAGATGCCGGGAATGCCCCCGGGGCCGCAGACGCCGACACGGTGGAAAGCAACGAACAAACTCGTCCCCCAAGACCGGGAGAACCCGAATACCCATCCCCCGGAAACACCACATAAATCCACCGCCACGGCGATATGCTGGGGTCCGCCATGCGTTCGCCGCAACTTCTTGACGATGCCGGACCGGCTCCTTACGTTCACTGCCTGACAGATTCCCTTGGAGAACCATCATGGGCGCCGCAACCGTAGCCGTCACCGATGCCACCTTCGACGCCGAGGTGCGCCAGTCGCCGATCCCGGTCGTCGTGGACTTCTGGGCCGAATGGTGCGGCCCCTGCCGCCAGATCGGCCCGGCGCTGGAAGAGCTCGCCACCGAACTCGCCGGCAAGGTGAAGATCGTGAAGATCAATGTCGACGAGAACCCCGACAGCCCCGCCGTGCTCGGCGTGCGCGGCATCCCGGCGCTGTTCCTGTTCAAGAACGGTCAGGTCGTCTCGAACAAGGTGGGCGCCGCGCCGAAGGCCGCGCTGGCCAACTGGATCAATTCCGCGATCTGATCCGCCCCGGCACGAATGCGCAGACAGGCGGCCTCCGGGCCGCCTTTTCGCATTCTCGGCCCAGGGGCTCAACCGACGGGCCAGCCCTGCGCGCCGAGGATGGCGCGGATACGGTCCGGCGCATCCTCCGCCTGCGCGTCGATGGCCTCCTGCCGGAAGAACCACCACAGATAGTCGGCGATCCGCGCGGGCGGCGCCTGCCCGATCTCGAAGGCGCGGGCCAGCCCGTCGCGCGGCACCGATCCCGCCGGGTGATGGAAGTCGATCCCCGCGAAAAGCACCGCCCCCTTGCCCGCGATCATCGCCTGCAACGCCACCGAGGAATTCTGGCTGACCACGAAATCGCAGGCCGCGACCAGATCCGCCGCCGGCCGCCGCACCAGACGGAAGCGCGGATGCGCCGCCAGCCGCGCCAGCGCGGCGTGATCGGCCTCCGAATAGGTCTCGGCCGGATGCAGCGTGGCCAGAACCGGCAGCGGCTGCGCCTCCAGCACCGCCTCCAGCATGGCGACCGGGCTCATGCTCTGGAACGAGCGATGCTCGCAAAGCCTGCCCTGCAAGGGCGCGAAGACGAAGCCCTCGCGCGTCACCGCCCGCCCTTCCAGCACCCGCTCGGCCAGCCGGGCATGGAAGGCGCGCGCCCGGGGCGGGATGCGGCGATAATCCGGCGCCTTCCGCGCCACCGCGAAATTCCAGCGCTCATTGGTCGGCTCGATCCGCCAGAACGGATACCAATAGGCCCGCCGGAGGCAAAGCACCCCGTCCCGGCGCGGCTCCTGCATATGGGTCAGGGCGAAGCCGGGATGGGGCTGGCTGGCCCCCTCGGCCTCGGGGCGCCAGGCGATCTCCCATCCGGGCAGGGCGGCGAGAAGGCGGGTGAGGATATTCACCTGCCCCGCCTCATGCCCCTGGCGGAGATGCTCCGGCAGATAGAGGGTCAGCCGCTCAGCCATCCAGCCGCGCCAGCAACGCGCCATGCAGGCCCGGCGCGGCGGCGACGATGCCGTCGGCCTGCGGATGCGCCGCGTTGAAGGTCAGCCGCGCCCCCCGCCGGTCCGAGGCCACCGCCCCCGCCCGCTCGGCGATCAGCGATCCCGCCGCGATGTCCCATTCCCAGGCCGGGCGCAGGGTCAGCATCCCGTCGAACCGCCCCTCCGCCACCAGACAGAGCCGATAGGCCAGCGAGGCGCGGAAGCTGCGCTTCAGATCCGGCACGCCGCCCGGCCAGAATTCGGGCGCGAGGTTACCGGCGGTGGTCAACACATTCGCTCCCGCGATCCCGGCCTGTCCGCTCGCCCGGATCGGCTGGCCGTTGCGCGTGGCCGCCCCGCCCGCCGTCGCCGCATAGGTCAGCCGCAGCGCCGGCAGATGCACCACTCCCGCCACCGGCACGCCGCCCTCCACCACGGCGAGCGAGACGGCGAAGCTCTCCTCCCCCGCCATGAAGGCCCGCGTGCCGTCGATCGGGTCGAGCATGAAGACCCGCGCCGCCGCCAGCCGCTCCGGCCCGTCGGGGTCCTCCTCGGACAGCCAGCCGTAATCCGGCCGGGCGCCGCGCAGGGCGCCGCGCAGCCGGTCGTTCACCGCGAGATCGGCCTCGGTCACCGGGCCGAGGCCCGGCTTCTCCCATGATTTCGGGCTCTTGCGCCAATAGCGCAGCGCCACCTGCCCGGCCTCCTCGGCCGCCGCGACGATCAGGGGCAGGTCAGCTTCCGGCAAGCGTCATCCCCTCGACCAGAAGGCTCGGCACCCGCGTCGCGAGATGCGCCCGCGCGTCATTGGCCGCGATCATGCCCGGCAGCATCTCGCGCAGGTTGCCGGCGATGGTGCATTCGTTCACCGGCCAGACGATCTCGCCATCCTCGACCCAGAAACCGCTGGCGCCGCGCGAATAATCCCCGGTGGTCGCGCTGATGGTGGAGCCGATGAGCGAGGTGACCAGCAGCCCCGTCCCCATCTGCGCGATCAGTTGCGCCCGGCTCGCCGTGCCCGGCGTCAGATCGATATTGGAGGTCGCGGGCGAGGGCGGCGCCCCCGTCCCGCGCGCCGCGTTGGCGGTGGACGGCATCCCGAGCTTGCGCCCGGTCGCCAGATCCAGCGTCCAGCCGGTCAGCATCCCGTTCTCGACGATCAGCCGCCGCGCGGTCGGCAACCCCTCGGCGTCGAAGAGCCGCGAGCCGGAGATGCGCGCCCGATGCGGCTCCTCGATCAGCGACAGGCCCTTGGGCAGCACCTGCTCGCCCAGCGCGTCGCGCAGCCAGCTCGACCCGCGCGCGATGGAGGCGCCGTTGATCGCCGACAGCAGATGCCCGATCAGGCTTTGCGCGATCCGCTCGTCGAACAGGACGGGATAGCTGCCGGTCGCGGGTTTGCGCGCGCCAAGCCGCGCCAGCGCCCGTTCGGCGGCCAGGTGCCCGATGCTTTCCGGGCTGGGCAGGTCGGCGCGGAACACCCGCCCCTCGGCCGCCCAGTCGCGCTCCATCCCGGTGCCCTCGCCCGCGAAGGCCACCGCCGAGACCGAGGTGGAGGTGCGCGCATAGCCCCCCGCGAAACCGTTGCTCGCGGCGAGGAACACCCCGCGCCGGGAATGGCCGGCCGAGGCCTCCACCTGCCGGATGCCGGTCACCGCCATGGCGGCGGCCTCGGCCGCCCGCGCCGCCTCTTCCAGCAGCCGCGCCGAGGGCTCCGGCGCCGGATCGGCCAGCTCCAGCCCCGCCGCGTCGCGCTCGCGCGCCAGTTGCCCCGGATCGGCCAGCCCGGCATAAGGATCGTCCGGCGCCTCGCGCGCCATGGCCACCGCCCGCTCCGCCGCCTCGGCCATCGTGCGCGCCGAGGTGTCGGAGACCGAGACGCAGGCCTGCCGGCCGCCCATCAGCACCCTGAGGCCCAGCTCCACCTGCTCGGCCCGCTCCGCCTGTTCCAGCTTGCCCTGCCGGATGTCGACCGACAGCGCCGTCCCCTCGACCGCCAGCACATCGGCGGCCTCCGCCCCCGCCTTGCGGGCGGCGTCGAGCATGGCGCTGGCAAGCGTGGCGAGATCGGTCATCGGCGCGTCCTCCTGTTGCCTTCCGCAGCTATGCCGCCGAGGGGCGTTGCGCAAGCCTCAAGCGATGAAGGCGTCGCGCGAAAGGCCCGAGAGGATCTCGCAGCCGGTCTCCGTCACCACCACGACCTCCTCCAGCCTTATGCCGAAACGGCCGGGCAGGTAGATGCCGGGCTCCACGGTGAAGACCATGCCGGGGGCCAGCACCGTCTCGGAGGTGGCGGTGATATAGGGCGGCTCGTGGATCTCCTGCCCGACGCCGTGGCCGGTACGATGGGTGAAATAGTCGCCATAGCCCGCCGCCGCGATCACGCCGCGCGCCGCCGCGTCGACCTCCGCCGCGCGGATGCCGGGGCGGATCGCGGCCAGCGCCGCCCGGACGGCGGCCTCGACCACCGCGTGAACCCCGGCATAGCCCTCGGGCGGGGCGCCGCAGATCGCCATGCGGGTGATGTCGGAATAATAGCCGTCCTTCCGCCCGCCGATGTCGCAGACGAGGGCATCGCCCGCGCGGATCACCGTCTCGCCGGTATGGTGATGCGGAAAGGCGCCATTGGGTCCAGCCGCGACGATGGTGAATTCCGGCACCGCCCCCTCGGCACGGAATGCGCGCCGCGCGGCCTCCGCCACCTCGCGCTCGGTCGCGCCGGGCCGGATCGCCGCCCGCAGGGCCGCCTGCGCCCGGTCGGCGATCGCGGCATTGGCGCGCAGCGCGTCGATCTCCGCCGCCTCCTTGCACAGCCGCAGATGCCCCACCGTCTCCGCCGCGAAACCGCGCCGCGCCCCCGGCAGCGCGTCGAGCAGCAGAAGCGCATGATCCGCCCGCATCGCCTCGTCGAGGCTCAGCGCCGCCACCGGCCCCAGCGCGGCCAAGGCGGCAGCCAGCGCAGCGCCCGGCCCCTCGGCATCCACCCATTCGCGGAACGGCCAGTCGGTCTGGCCCCGCATCTCCGCCGCGTTCAGCGCCGGCATCACGATCTCCGCCCCGCCATGCCCGATCAGCGCAAGGCAAGGCCGCTCGTCCGGCATCGGCGCGAACCCGCAAAGCCAGCGCCAATGCGCCCCCGGCGCCAGCGCCACCAGATCGACGCCCGCCTCCGCCATCCGCACCCGGAGCCGCGCCAGCCGCGCCTCATGCGCGCCGCCCGCGTCACGGGCGGCCACCGCCCGCATCGCCACCGCGATCTCCGGCAACCGCGCCGCGATCAGCGCCTCCAGCGCCGCCACCCGCTCCGCCGTGAAATACCCCTCCACATCGAGGATATTGACGGTGCCCAGCACCTCGCCGCCCCCGATCACCGGGAAATTGGCGGCCGAATGGCAGCCCAGCGCGTTGATCCGCGCATGATCGAAGAACCAGGGCGCGAATTCCGCCGTGGTATTGGCGACAAAGGCCCGCCCCTCGCCCAGCACCCGCCGACTCCAGTCGTCATCCTGCACCGGCTTCGGCACCGAAAGCGGATAATCCGCCGGATGCGAGCTATAGGCCCGCCGCGCCAGCCCCGCCGCATTGTCCTGCACCGTCACCGTGAACAGCCGCCCCCCGGCCGCCCGATGCAGATCGGCAAACACCTCCATCGCCCCCTCCCTCATTTTCTGTCCGGAAATATCCTCGGGGGGTGAATTGCCCGCAAGGGCAAGAGGGGGGCGGAAAGCCCCCCTCCCCTCGCCGTCCCGCGCGACGGCTTATTGAAGCTGCATGCCGTTGACGAAGAAATGCTTCTCCTTGAACTCGATCTCCGAGGTCATGGTATCCGGCGCGGCCGGATCCACCTTGGCGAACATGCCCAGCATCATCCGCGCCCCCATCATCTGGTCCTCCGGCACCAGCCCCATCGCCATCAGCTTGTCGAGCAAGCCGTTCACCCCCGTCGCCTTGAGGTTCACCTTGCCGGTCGGCGCCGGCACGCCCTGGAAGGTGGTCATGTCGGTATTGTCGAAGGTCAGCGCGCCGTCGCCGGTCAGTTCCGCCCCGGCCAGCTTCACCTGAAGCGCGTTGATGTCGAGCGAATGCAGCTCGCCCGGCGCGCCGTCCATGCCGGCCATCGCCGCCTCGTCCATCAGATCGGCATTCAGCTTCACCGTGCCCTTGGTGTCCAGCACCACCGTCACCGGATCGCGCGGCAACTGGCTGGTCGGGTCGAACATCGCCCAGATCTCGTCCGAGACGGTCAGGTCCACCAGCCGGGTCAGGAAGGCGAAATCGCTCGGGCTGTCGGATTTCGACACCGGCATCACCAGGTTGAACGCGCCCTCCTTGTAGGCGATGTCGATCTGCGGCATCGGGATCTGCGCGCCCGAGATGCTGGCCTTCGCATCCTTGGCGGTGCCGCCATAGGCCAGCCGCGTGCCGTCCATGGCGAAGGTCAGCTCGCCCCCGGCATTGGAGCCGACGACCTTCGTCTCGCCGCCCTCTTCGAGCACCGCGAAATCGACCGTCGCCCCGCCATAGGTGAAGCTGCCCTCCATCGCGGTGCCGGCCTTCAGCGCGGCCGGCAGATCGGCCATGTTCCCCACGATCTTCGAGGTCGAGATGCCGGAGAGCCCGGTCAGGTTCACCTTCGCATCCACCTTGCTGCCATTCTCCGGATCGGTCCCCTTGATGGTCAGCGCAAGGCCATCGGCCGACACATTGCTGGCCACCGACCGCTCGGTGGTGCCGGTGACCAGGTAATTGCCGGCGAGATTGGTCATCGCCGCCTCGACCTGCACATCCTCGGGCTTCGCGTCCGGCCCCTGGATGTCGTCAAGCTTCAGCGTGACCGTCGGCCCGGTGAAATCGTAGCGCGTCTCCTCCACCGTGCCCGAGGCGGTCACGACGAGGCCGGGATTGCCGATGCTCAACGTGGTCAGCGTATCGCCCGCGCCATCGACGCCGGCCGCGCGCACCGCCATCTTCGAGCTGTCGCTCATCGTCATCTCGACGCTGCCGTCGCCCTTGTCGCGCAGCCGCACCTCGTCGGTGGTCAGCGTCGCGTCGGCCTGTTCGTTCTTCGAGCTGACCGACAGCCCCTTGACGACCAGCGTGTCGCCCTCGCGCGTCTCGCTCTGCACCGTCATGGTCGAGCCGTAAGAGGTGCTCAGCGCCTTCCAGTTTTCCCAGACCTGTTCCGGCGTCACATCGGCCAGCGCCGCATTGCCGATCAGCAGCGCCGCGACCGCGGTGGTGCCCATGAATTTCCACTGTGCCATAACCAAATCCTTCCCTGCTGCAAATGATGCCGGAGCATCCGTGAGCGGCCCGCCCCGGTCAAGGGTTTCCGAAGCCTTGGCGGATGAGGTAACAAGCTTTGCCGGGGGATGGAAGATGGAGGACACGATGCGCGACCGGGTGGTGGTCCTGACCGGGGCAAGCCGCGGCATCGGCGCGGCGGCCGCGCGGATTTTCGCCGGAACGGGCGCGCGGGTGGCGCTGCTGGCCCGCGATGGCGCGGCGCTCGACGCGTTGGCGGCGGAGATCGGGCCGCGCGCGCTGGCGCTGCCTTGCGACGTGGCCGACTGGGCCCCGGTCTCCGGCGCGGTGGCGCGGGTCGTGGCGGAATGGGGCCGGCTCGACGTGCTGGTGAACAATGCCGGGGTGATCGAACCCATCGCCCGGCTGGAATACGCCGATCCCGCCGCCTGGGCGCGGCAGATCGGCATCAACCTGACCGGCGTTTTCCACGGGATGCGCGCCGCGCTGCCGGTGATGAAACGGCAGGGGGCGGGGACGGTGCTCACCCTGTCCTCCGGCGCCGCGCATCGCCCGCTGGAGGGATGGAGCGGCTATTCGGCCGCCAAGGCCGGGGCGGCGATGCTGACCCGCGCGCTGCACGAGGAAGAGGGGCACTGGCTGCGCGTCATGGGCCTTTCCCCCGGCACGGTCGCCACCGACATGCAGCGCGAGATCCGCGCCTCGGGCATCAACCCGGTGAGCCGGCTGGATTTCTCCGCCCATATCCCGGCGGAATGGCCGGCGCGCGCGCTGCTCTGGATGTGCGGCCCCGAAGCCGATAGCTTCCGCGGCCAGGAGATTTCGTTGCGCGACGCGGAGATCCGTCGCCGGATAGGGCTTGAGGCATGATCGAACTGACCAAGGAGGACGGTCTGTGGACCGTCGCGCTGAACCGGCCCGACAAGGCCAATTCGCTGACAGGCGCGATGCTGGAGGAGCTGGCCGCCATCGCCGCCGCCGCCGGGGCCGAGGGCGCCCGCGCGCTGGTGCTGACCGGGCGCGGCAAGGTGTTCTCGGCCGGGGCCGATCTCGACGAGGCGCGCGCGGGCCTCGCGGTCAGCGATGTGTGGGAGCGGCTGTCGGGCGCCATCGCGGCGCTGCCCTGCCTGACCATCGCCGCGCTGAACGGCACGCTGGCGGGCGGCGCGATGGGCATGGCGCTGGCCTGCGACCTGCGCCTCGCCGTGCCGGGGGCGAAGGTGTTCTATCCGGTGATGAAGCTCGGCTTCCTGCCGCAGCCCTCGGACCCGCCGCGCCTCGCCGCGCTGGTCGGCCCGGCGCGCGCCAAGATGATCCTGATGGCCGGCCAGAAGGTCGAGGCGGAAGAGGCGCTCGCCTGGGGTCTGATCGACCGCATCGTGGCGCCCGAAGCGCTGCTGGAGACGGCGGCGGCGCTGGCCGCCGACAGTCTCGGCGCCACGGCGGCGCATGTCGCCGGGATCAAGGCGCTGATCCCGGCCTGAGCTTCGGCGGCCGGTTTCCTTGCGGAAACCTGCCCCACCCGCCCGTCACTTCTTCTTCGGCGGCACGAAGCGCTTCGAGGTGTCGCGCGCGTCCATCGGTTTCGGCGCGGGCTTGGCGCGGGCGGGTTTCGCCGCGAAGGCCTTGCCCTCGGCCTTGTGCGACTTGGTTCCCGCCGCGCGGGCCGGCTTGTCCTTGGCCCCGCCATGCGACTTGAAGCCGGCCGATTTCGGCGCGGGCTTGTCGC
>JBDHSR010000117.1:0-8625 GCA_039808305.1 Gemmobacter sp.
CCACGACCAGCGCCGCGAACCCCGCCGTGACCGCGAGGATCAGCGCGACGGCGAGCGAGCCGAGATCCTTGGCATCCTTCGCCATCTGCGACCAGCCCGGCGAGATCCGGTCGGTCAGCACCTCGATGGCGGTGTTCAGCGCCTCGGCCGCCAGCACCAGCGCGGCGAGGCCGGCGAACACCGCCCAGTGCCAGAGCGCCGCCCCGCGCCACAGGAAGGCCAGCGCCACGGCGAGCGCGGCCAGCAGTTCCAGCCGCGCGGCGGTCTCGTCCAGCAGCCGGCGCAATCCGGCCAGCGAATAGCCGGCGGCATCGACGACATGCAGCAGGCCGCCGCGCGGCGGCGCCACCGGACGCGATTCGGGATCGGACATCAGCTCGCCCCCCTGTCGCGGCAGGCCCCGGCGAGGTCGAGCCCCGGATCCCGGACGGCGGTGCGGATGTCGAGCAGGCCGAGCACGGTATGGAACAGGTTGTCATGGCTGGCGGGCCGGACGGCGTTCGCCGCGAGACAGTCGGTATCCAGCGCCATGGCGCGGGCGAAGCGGTCGGACAGCCACAGCACGAAGGGCACCTTGGTCTGCACCTCCGGCGCCATGAAGCGCGGCGCGGCGTGCAGGTAGAGCCCGCCTTCGCCCAGCGACTCGCCGTGATCCGACAGGAACAGCACGGCGGGCAGGATGCCCGGCGCGGCCTCGGCCCGGTCGATGGCGGCGGCGACCACCCGGTCGGTCTGGAGGATCGTGTTGTCATAGGCGTTGACGATCTCGTCGGCGGTGCAGGCCGAGAATTGCGCGGTGCGGCAATCGGGGGTGAAGCGCGCCCGCGTCTCGGGATAGCGCAGGAAATAGGCCGGGCCATGGCTGCCGATCATGTGCAGCACCAGCACCGTATCCCCGGCGATGTCGCGGATGGTGCGGTCGAGCACGGCGAGCAGCGCGTCGTCGGTGCATTCGCCGGCGGCGCAGGCGGCGGGATCGAGCGTCGCCTCCACCCGGTTCCAGCCGAGGCGCCGCGCCACCGTCTGATCGCCGGTATTGTTGTCCCACCATTCCACCTTCACCCCGGCATGGGACAGCACGTCGAGCAGGTTCTCCGAGCCGAGGAACTTGCGCCTGGTATAATCGGCGGCGGCGAAGGGCGAGAACATGCAGGGCACCGAGACGGCGGTCGAGGTGCCGCAGGCCGTGGTGTCGGGATAGTTGATGACCCCGCGCGCGCGCAGCTCCGGCGTGGTGTCGCGGCCATAGCCGTTCAGGCCGAAATTCTGCGCCCGCGCGGTTTCGCCCACGAACAGGACCAGAAGCACCGGCTTCCCGGCGGCGGCGAGCAGCGGGCCCTTGCCCGCGTCGCGGCCGAGCGGCCGCACCGCGACGCGGCTGTCGCGCAACTGCTCCTTGGCGTAGCGGAACACCGCCGCGATGGTGGCGCCGGGCTGATAGGCGCCCATCATCTCCTTGTTCTCGCGCAGGACCGCCGAATAGGCCTTGAAATCGGTCAGCAGGCAGCCGACCGTCAGCGCGAAGCCGAGGGCGATGCCCAGCGGCCAGCGCCAGAGCAGCCCGCCGAGCCGCGGCCGCGCCAGGCGGGGCCAGAAGATCGCGAGCGCCGGCAGCCCGCCCTTCAGCGTCACCGCCAGAAGATAGTCCGGGGTGACGAGATGGCGCGATTCCGTCACCGTGGTCTGCATGATGTTGCGCACCATCTCGCGGTCGATCAGCACGCCGAGGCTCTGCTGGTACCAGGAGGCGGCGGCGGAGACCACGAGCAGCAGCGCCGCCAGCGGGCGATGCAGCCAGGGCAGGCTGACGGCGGAGAGGGTGAGGAAGGTCACCGCCCAGATCGCCGCGCCGATGCCGATCAGATCGCCGGGCGCGCCGCCGAACAGCCGCGCGGCGGCGGACCAGAAGCCGGCATTGTTCACCGCCATGATCCAGGTGGCGACGGCGAGGTTCAGCGCCAGCGGCGTGATCTCGGGGCGCCGCCAGAGGTCTGACGGCGGGTGGAGGGCGATGGTCATGGCGTTCCGGTCCTGTTCGCTGTTCGGAAGGGGCCGGCGGCGGGCCGGCCCGGTTCATTCGGCGCGCTTGCGCCCGTCGATCATCGCGGCGATCAGGCTCTCGCCCTGCCGCCGGCTGGCGAGGATCACCGCGCCCACATGCAGCGCGGCCAGCCCGAGGGTCGCCATCGCCGCCGCCTCGTGCAGGATTTCCAGCGCCCCGGCCTGCGGGATGCCCGCGACGCTCCGCAGCCAGCCGCTGAGCGCCGTGAGCGCGATGCAGGCCAGCAGCGCGAGCGCCAGCGCCCCGCCGGCCGGGTCATGGCCGAGATGGCGCGGCGCCCGCCCCTGCCGCAGCGCGCGCAGATGGGTCAGCACCGCGCGCGGCCCCCGCAGGAAACCGGAAAGCCGCGCCTGGCGCGGGCCGACGACACCCCAGAGGAGACGCAGCCCGACCAATACGCCCGCCGCGAGTCCGGCGGCCTGATGCAGCGTTTCCGGCCCGTCCCCCGCCGTCGCCCAGCAGGCGGCGATCATCACCGGCAACAGCCAGTGGATCAGGCGGACGATCGGATCCCAGACCCGGACCAGCGCCGTCCCGCCCTCAGTCATCGCGGCCCACGATCTCGAAGCTCTTCGGATCGACGAGGATCTCCTGCGGTGTTCCGGCCTTGTCGGTGCCGTGAACCTCGTAGCAGCCGTCCTCCTTCTGGATCTGCGTCACCGTCCAGCCCTTCGCGGCCAGATCGGCCGCCAGCTCCGCCTCGCCGCGCCAGTCGGCCACGGGGACGGCGCAGCGCTGGTCCGCCAGCGCCGGACAGGCCGCCGCGCCGAGGGCCAGGGCCGAAAGGATCACCACCTTGCGCATCTTCATACTCCTTGGTTCGATGCCATGGCGCCGTTATGCCGCCGCGAAGCTTGCAGCAGGCTGACAGCGGGCGGGCCGGTTTCGGATTTTTTCGGGAGATGGCGGGGCGGGGCGGCGGGAATGCGAAAGGCCCGCCTTGCGGCGGGCCATGTCCGGGCCGGGATCGAGGGTTATGGGGCCGGGCGGGGCTTCCTGCATGCGGCAGAGGCCGGATGTCTCCGGACCGCCATCGGGCAACCGGCCTGGTCGGGGAACCGTTGCCCCAAGGTAACGCCCCGCAGATCGGCACGAAGCCGTTCTAAGGTGATAACACCTTGGAATATATCGAATTTATCGGCTTGTTTTTGGTGGAGCCAGGGAGGATCGAACTCCCGACCTCTTGAATGCCATTCAAGCGCTCTCCCATCTGAGCTATGACCCCACCGGGTACCGCTGCGCTGCTGGGTCCGTTTTACGGCGTCGGCGCTGCGATGCGGGCTATCTAGGGGATGGCGCGGGGGGGTGCAAGAGGAAAAACATCGCCCCGCGCCGAAATCTTCAGACGTCTTCCTCGTCGCCGGCGACATCGGCGAGCTCGTCCAGCGACACGTTGTCGTCGGCGTCGTCCTCCAGCAGATCGTCGTCGAGTTCGGCGTCGTCGGACACGCCCGCCTCCAGCAGGTCGTCGTCATTGTCGACCAGATCGTCGACCAGCGTGTCGTCGTCCTTGTCGGGCGTCCCGCGCGAGATCACGGCGGCGGCCATCTTGCGGCGCGCGCTTTCGATGTCGACGATCTCGCCCGTATAGGGGCTGACGATCGGGCTCTTGTTCAGGTCGTAGAAGCGTTTGCCGGTGGTCGGGCAGACGCGCTTCGTCCCCCATTCTGCATTGGGCATGGTGGTTCCCTTGAAACAGGTCAAAAGGCGGGCAGGGCCTGCGAATGCTGGCCCATGCCACAGAGCCGCCCCGCTGTCAAAAGCTTTCGCAGCGGTTGCGATGCGCCGCGACATGGCTATCCTGCGCGGGGAAATCAAGAGCCGCGCATGACCGTCCTGCCTCCTTCCGCGCCCGGCGAGGCGCCCATCCAGATCACGCTGCGCCGCTCGGCCCGCGCGCGGCGGTTTTCGCTGCGGGTCTCGCGGCTTGACGGGCGGGTGACGCTCTCGCTGCCCTTGCGGGCGCGCGAGGCCGACGCGCTGGATTTCGCCCGCGCGCAGGCGGGCTGGATTCGCCGCGCGCTGGCGGCGGTGCCGCAGGCCGCCGGGATCGGCTTCGGCCTGCGGATGCCGCTGGAGGGGCGGGCGCTGGTCCTCGCGCCGGGGACCGGCCGCTCGATCCGGGTCGAGGGCGATTCGCTGCTGGTGCCGGGAGAGGAGGCGCAGCTTCCGGTGCGGCTGGCCGCCTTCCTGCGGCTGCGCGCCCGCGACCGGCTGGCGGCGGCCTGCGACCTGCATGCCGCGCGGCTCGGCCGGCCCTATCGCAGCCTGACGCTGCGCGACACCCGCTCGCGCTGGGGAAGCTGCACCCATGACGGGCGGCTGATGTTCTCCTGGCGGCTGATCATGGCGCCGCCCGCCGTGCTGGATTACGTCGCGGCGCATGAGGTGGCGCATCTGGCGCAGATGAACCATTCGCCCGCCTTCTGGGCCGAGGTGGCGCGGCTCTGCCCCGGCCATGCCGCGCAGCGCGCCTGGCTGCGCGCGCAGGGCCAGGCCCTGCACGCCTATCGCTTCCGCGACACTTGACCCCGCCGCGCGGCGGGTGTTCGCTCGCCCCATGCAGACCCCTCGCGCCACCGACACCGCCGTCGCCCATGAACGCCTGTATCGCAGCCTGCGGGCGCAGGTGATGCATGGCGAGCTGGCGCCCGGCCAGGCGCTGACCCTGCGCGGCATCGGCCGGCAGTTCGGCGTCTCGATGACCCCCGCGCGCGAGGCGGTGCGGCGGCTGGTGGCGGAAGGGGCGCTGACGCTCTCCTCCTCCGGCCGGGTGGCGACGCCGGAACTGACGCCGGACCGGATCGAGGAACTGGCGGCGATCCGCGCCCTGCTGGAGCCCGAACTGGCGGCGCGCGCGCTGCCGCGGGCGCATTTCGCGCTGATCGACCGGCTGGCCGCGATCAACGCCGCCAATGCCGAGGCGGTGGCGCGGCAGGATTCGGTCGGCTATGTCCGCACCAATCTGGAATTCCACCGCATGCTCTATCTGCGGGCGCAGGCGCCGGCGATGCTGGCCATGCTGGAAACCGTCTGGCTGCAACTGGGGCCGACGATGCGCGCGCTCTATTCCCGGTTGCGCCGCAACGAGCCGCCGCAGCATCACCGCATGATCCTCGCCGCGTTGAGGGCGGGGGACGAGCCGGCGCTGCGGCTGGCCATCCGCACCGATGTGACGCAGGGATTGCGGCATCTCGCCGGTTGACTTCGATCAAGGCGCATCCCTCCGACTCGTGCATCCTGAAGGGATACCCGAAGCAGGAGGGAAGGGTGATGCGTGAACGTCTGCAAGCTATGTTCGCCCGCTGGCGCAGCCTGAACGAGATCGCCGCGCTGAGCGAGCGCGATCTCGACGACATGGGCATGACGCGCGACCAGGTGGAGGATTTCGCCCGGATGCCGGCCGATACCACGGCGCGGCTGGTGAAGATGGCCTCGATCTTCGGCCTGACCGAGGCGGAGTTGCGGGCCGAATACGGGGCCTGGCTGGAAATGGTGCAGACCTGCGGCCATTGCGGCGTGCGCCGCGAATGCGACGGCGTGCTGGACCATGCCGCGACGGCGCATGCCGGCGAATGCGGCTTCTGCCCCAACGCGGCGGAATACGCCGCCCGCGCCGCCACGAAAGCCTCGCTCGCCTGACGGGGCTTCCCTCCGTCACGGGCTTGCGTATAGCCTCCGCCCGAACAGGAGGCGCGCATGACAGTCCATATCGGAGCGAAACCCGGCGAGATCGCCGAAACGGTGCTGATGCCAGGCGATCCGCTGCGGGCGCGCTGGGTGGCGCAGACGTTCCTGCGGGATGCCGTTCTGGTGAACGAGGTGCGCGGGATGCTGGGCTATACCGGCACCTGGAAGGGCCATCGCGTCACCGTGCATGGCAGCGGCATGGGGATGCCGTCGCTGTCGATCTACGCCAACGAGCTGATCCGCGACTATGGCGCGCGGACGCTGATCCGCATCGGCTCGGCCGGCGCGATGCAGGAGGGGGTGAAGATCCGCGACGTGGTGCTCGGCATGTCGGCCTGCACCACCGGCTCGCCCTCGCAGACCATCTTCCGCGAGCTGAACTACGCGCCGACCGCCGATTTCGGCCTGTTGAAGGCGGCGTGGGAGGCCGGGCGGGCCATCGCCGCCGCGCGGGGCATCGCTATCCATGCCGGACAGATCTATTCCTCCGACACCTTCTATGACGAGCGCGCCGATCTCGACGAGCAGATGCGCCGCCATGGCGTGCTTTGCGTCGAGATGGAGGCGGCGGAGCTCTATACCCTCGCCGCCCGCTACGGGTGCCGCGCGCTGGCGGTGCTGACCATCTCGGACCACCTGCTGACCCATGAGGCGCTGCCTGCGGACCAGCGCGAGACCAGCTTCGGCGACATGGTGGAAATCGCGCTGACCGCGGCCTTTGCCTGAGCCGGCCGCGGGGGAGGCCAGCGCCGCATGGGTATTTCCGCCAAGAGGAAGACGAAAGCGTTCTTCCTCTTGGCGGAAATACCCATATGCCGGCAGCCATTCCGGCGGCGCCTTGCGATCTGTGCGGGCCGGATTCCGGCGGGTGGCATATCCGGGCTTGAACGATCCGATTCGCTGCTGTTGGATGGCCTCCCCCTGACGGAACGGAGTGTGCGATGCGGAAAATCCAGCTTGGAAGGCGGGGGCCGACGGTCTCGGCCCTCGGCCTCGGCGCCATGTCCTTCGGCGGCATCTTCGGGCCGACCAGCGAGGCCGAGAGCCTCGCCTGTCTCGACGCGATGCTGGAGGCCGGGATCACCTTCATCGACACCGCCAATATCTACGGCATGGGCATCAGCGAGACGGTGATCGGCAAATGGCTGGCCACCCGCCGCCCCGATGTGGCGATCGCCACCAAGGCCGCCATCGTCAACGGCCCGCCGCGCCGGATCGACAATTCCGCCGCCCATCTGCGGGCGGAGCTGGAGGGATCGCTGAAGCGGCTGGGGGTGGAGCGGGTCGACCTGTTCTACCTGCATCGCCGCGATCCCGGTCACCCGCTGGCCGAGGTGATCGGCACACTTCAGGCGCTGGAGCGGGAGGGCAAGATCGGCGGCTACGGCCTGTCGGAGATCGCGCCCGAGACGCTGCGCGCGGCCCATGCGCTGCATCCCTGCCTTGCGGTGCAGAACGAATATTCGCTGTGGAGCCGCCAGCCGGAACTGGGCCTCATCCAGGAATGCGCGCGGCTCGGGGTGGCATTCGTCGCCTTCTCGCCGCTGGCGCGCGGAATGCTGGGCGACGCGCCTTTGCGGCTCGATCAGGTGCAGGACGGCTTCCGGGCCAGCAATCCGCGTTTCATGGAACCCGATTTCAGCCGCAACACCGCGCGGATCGACCGCTTCCGCGACTGGTGCCGGGCGCGCGGCTGGGCGGTGCCGGCGGTGGCGCTGGCCTGGGCGATGGGGGCGGGCGATCATGTCATCCCGATCCCCGGCACAAGGCGGGCGGAGCGGCTGCGGCAATGGCTGCCGCTGCCGGCGCTTTCGGCAACCGACCGGGCGGAGATCGAGGCGATCCTGCCCGTGGGTTTCGCCGCCGGCGACCGTTACGGCGACCACCAGTTGCAGGGCATCGAGCGTTACTGCTGAGGCCCGCGCAGGCAGTGGCGCGGCTGCCCCGCGCCGCGCCATTCCGCGCCGCAGGCGGCGCAGCGCCACAGCCCCTCGCGCCGGCATTCCCGCCAGCGGCAATCGCGGCCGAGGCTGGAACCGCGCCGTTCCCACCAGAGATAGAACAGCACCGCGAGGCCGAGCAGGACGAGCAGGATCGGCATGGCGGCTTCCTCCGGGTTGCGGGGGCGGTTTGGGCGCGCCCGGCGCGGCGGTCAAGACCGCCTGTTTTTTCATCGAAGGATTTTGCGCTTCATGTCGATTTTCGACTTAAACTTGTGCGAAAATTCCAATAACCCGGCCCAGGACGCACGAAAAATCATCGAATCCACGCAAGGAGCCTGGAATGGTGCAGCTCGACGAAAAACTCGAACCGATTCTCGCGGAAGTCATCAAGCGAAACAGCGGCGAGGCGGAATTCCACCAGGCCGTGCGCGAGGTGCTGGAAAGCCTCGGCCGTGTGATCGCCAAGCGGCCGGATTTCGTCGATGACGCGCTGATCGAGCGGATCTGCGAGCCGGAGCGCCAGATCATCTTCCGCGTGCCGTGGGTCGACGACAAGGGCCAGATCCGCATCAATCGCGGCTTCCGCGTGCAGTTCAACTCGGCGCTTGGCCCCTACAAGGGCGGCATCCGCTTCCACCCGTCGGTGAATGTCGGGATCATCAAGTTCCTCGGCTTCGAGCAGACCTTCAAGAACGCGCTGACCGGCATGCCGATCGGCGGCGGCAAGGGCGGCTCGGACTTCGATCCGAAGGGCCGCTCGGATGGCGAGATCATGCGCTTCTGCCAGTCCTTCATGCTGGAGCTGCACCGCCACCTGGGCGAATATACCGACGTGCCGGCGGGCGACATCGGCGTCGGCGGGCGCGAGATCGGCTATATGTTCGGCCAGTACAAGCGGCTGACCAACCGCTACGAGGCGGGCGTGCTGAC
>JBDHSR010000118.1:0-8623 GCA_039808305.1 Gemmobacter sp.
CGCCACGGCATCAGGCCGATGGCGCTGATCGTCGATACCGTCTTTTCCTCCGATGGCGTCGTCGCCGACCCGCCGGGCTTCCTCGCCCCGGCGGTGGCGGCGATCCGCGCGGCGGGCGGCCTCTTCATCGCCGACGAGGTGCAGCCCGGCTTCGGCCGCACCGGGGCGGGGATGTGGGGCTTCGCCCGGCACGGGATCGTGCCCGACATGGTGTCGATGGGCAAGCCGATGGGCAATGGCTACCCGCTCGCCGGCCTCGCCCTGCGCCCCGAGGTGGTGGCGGAGTTCGGCCGGAACGCTCGCTATTTCAACACCTTCGGCGGCAATGCCGTGGCGGCGGCGGTCGGCAATGCCGTGCTCGACGTGATCGAGGAAGAGGGGCTGATCGCCAATGCCCGCGAGGTGGGCGCCGATTTCGCCGCCGGCCTGCGCGGCCTCGCCGGGCAGCATGAGGCATTGGGCGAACTCCGCGCCGTGGGCCTCTTCCTTGGCCTCGACGTGATCCGCGACGGCGCCCCCGATCCGCTCGGCGCCGCCCGCATCGTCAACGGCCTGCGCGACGAAGGCGTGCTGATCTCCGCCACCGGCCCGCTGGGCCATGTGCTGAAAATCCGCCCGCCGCTCACCTTCAGCCGCGACAACCTGGCCTTCTTCCTCGACCGGCTCGACCGGGTGCTGCGCCGCGCCTGATCGCTTCAACCTGGCCGAAATACCCTCGGGGGTGAGGCCGCAGGCCGAGGGGGCGGACAGCCCCCTTTCCCGTCACCGCATCAACAGCGCCACATCCAGCATCCGGTTGGAAAAGCCCCATTCGTTGTCGTACCAGCCGAAGACCCGCAGCATCCCGCCCCTGGTCACCCGCGTCTCCGGGCAGGCCATCACGATGCTCTCGGGCCGCGCCCGCAAGTCGGTGGAGACCAGCGGCCGGTCGGTCGCCCCGATCACCCCGCCCGCCGCGCGGAACACCGCGTTCACCGCCTCGGCCGTCGCCGGCCGCTCCGTCATCACCGCCAGATCCACCGCCGAGACCGAGGCCACCGGCACCCGCACCGCCGATCCCTCCAGCCGCCCCGCCAGATCGGGTAGCACCGTGTCGAGCAGCCGCTGCGCCGAGGTCGTCGTCGGCACCATGCTCAGCGCCGCCGCGCGCGAGCGGGCGAAGTCCGCCGCCGGCGCGTCCACCGTGGGCTGGCTGCCGGTATAGCAATGGATCGTGGTCATCGAGCCGGTGACGATCCCCCAATGCGCATGCAGAAGCCGCGCCAGCGGCGCCAGCGCATTGGTGGTGCAGGAGGCGTTGGAGACGATGGGCTGACCGGCGAGCCGCGCCTCGTTGGCGCCCAGCACCACCGTCAGATCCGCCGCGCGCGACGGGCCGGAGATCAGCACCCGCCGCGCCCCGGCGCGCAGGCCCCGCTCCGCCACCTCGCGGCTGTCGGCGCGGCCGGTGCATTCCATCACCAGATCCACCCCGGAGAGATCGAGCGTCGACAGATCCGCCGCCCGGTAGAGCGGGATCGCCCGGCCATCCACCACCAGCGCGCCGCCCTCCAGCGCCACGCCGCCCGGATAGGGCCCGAAGACCGAATCGTATTCGAAAAGCCAGGCGCACATCTCCGGCGCCGCGATGTCGTTGATCCCGACGATCTCGATCCCCGCCGCCGCGCCCCGCGCCCAGGCCCGCAGCACCGACCGGCCGATCCGCCCGAACCCGTTGATGAACACCCGCATCGCCACCTCCCGCCCGCACGTCGCGCGCAACATGCACCCGCCGGCGGGCCAGATGCAATGGGGTCATTTGATCAAAACTCCGCGCCGCGGCGGGCGGGGCAGGGGGGCTTTCCGCCCCCCTCTTGAGCCTGCGGCTCAATTCACCCCCCGAGGATATTTGGAGACAGAAAATGAACAAGGGCGCGCGCGCGCCCATTTTCTGTCCGGAAATATCCTCGGGGGAGCTTCCCGCAGGGAAGCGTGGGGGCAGACAGCCCCCATGCGCGGCATCCGCCGGGGGTGCGGCGGGAGGTCAGGCGGGACGGTCCAGCGCGATCAGGTGGTTGTCCCATTGCAGGGCGAGCTGCCGGCGGGGATGGAGGCCGTCCCGTCGCAGGGTCGAGATCGCGCCATTGCCGTCGGTGAGGGTGAAGCCGTCGGGAGCGGCGGCGATGCCGCAGGCGTCGGCGCGGCGCAGGGTGGCGTGGAAGGCGCCATCGGCGCCGAAGATCTGCACGCAACCGCCGCGCGGCGAGGTGAGCGCGATTTCCCCGCTGGCCGGGCTATAGGCGATGGAGCCCGCGTAATTGTCCATCGCGAAGGCTTCCTCCAGCGGCGGCGCGTGCAGGCTCAGCCGGCCCGCGTCCCAGAGCGCGAGCAGCGCCGGCGCCTCGGCCGGGTCGCCCTCCCATTGCAGGGCGCAGGCGGCGCGGCCGTCGGGCAGCAATGCGAGGTGGCGGGTGGAGTTGCGGTGCAGCTCCGCCGGCGGTTCGGCCAGCGAGACCAATGCGCCCTCCGGCGTCACCCGGGCGAGGTTGGGGCGCATGGTGTCGAGGTTCAGCTTGGTGCGGTCGCTCGGGTCGGTGGCGATGCCGCCATTGGCCACCAGCAGGTCCTCCGACATCGGCAGCCGCTTCACGTCATGCGGGCCGAGGCCATGGGTCGGGATTTCGCCGATCCGGCTATAGGTGCCGGTCTCCCACAGGCCGAGGCGACCTTCCGAGGTTTCGGCCAGTTGCTCCGAGGTGTAGAGCACCGCGCCATCCGAGGAGAACGCGCCATGGCCGTTGAACTGCCGTCCTTCGGGGGCGGAGAGGCGGGCGATCTCGATCCCGCGCGCGCAGTCGATCACCACGGCGAAATATCCCGGCCGCCGGGCGAAGGCGACGGCATGGGGCCGCACCGGATGGGCGGTCGCGGCATGGCCGCGCGCGGGCAAGGGCAGGGCGAAGAGGCTTTCGCCCGCCGTTGTCAGCCCGTGCAGCGCGAACCCCCCTTCGGGCAGTTGCGCGGCGGCGAGATAGGCCGGGCTGCCGGCATCGGCCCAGCTCAGCCGGGGCGTGGCGGAGGCGGCGAGCAGCGAGGCGAGGAAGGAGCGGCGGCGCATCTCAATCTCCATCGGCGGCGTTGAAACCCACCCCGGCGCCGAGCGCCGGGGCCAGTTCGGCCAGCGCCGCCTCGCGGATCGCGGCGATGTTCTGCGCCAGGATGTCGGCTTTCAGCCAGGCCTGCGGGTCGTCGAGCCGGGCGAGATCGACCTTCCGGACCTGCGCCTGCGCCCGGTCGAAGGCGGCGAGCGTGCGCGGGATGTCCGTATGCAGCGCCTCCGCCAGCTCCCGCAGCGCGGCGAGCGACAGCGCCACGTCGCGCATCGAGCGGCCGGAGGCGCGCGCCTCGGCCCGCTCCGGGCGCGGCCGATCGAGCGTGCCGAGCGGGCGGCCGATCCGCTGGTCCTTGTTGAACTCGATCCCGGTGGCGAGCGCCGTCAGCAGCGCCTGCCGCGCCTCGGTCCGGTTCAGATAGCGCTTGCCGGGGCCGGGTTCGGTCAGCGCTGCGGCGAAACCGCCGGTCCAGCCGGCCTCGACCTCAGCCGCCATGCGGGCGAGGTCGCGGGTCAGCGCATGGGCGAGTGCGCAGGCATGACCCTCCAGCGGCTCAGGCCCGTAAAGCAGCCGCTCCAGCCCGAAGAACCCGCGCACGGCCACCGATTGCTCGGCGATATGTTCGGGGGTGAGGGTATCGGGATCGGCGGCGGCGAGCAGCGCCTTGGTCTGTTTCTGGCCGATCCCCTTCGGGTCGGGCCAGAAGGCGATGGCAAGCCCGCGCCCACCCTCCTCGACCGGGCCGAGATGCAGATGCGCCACGCCCAGCCAGGCGTCGAAGGCCGCGTTCCAACCCGCGCGCAGCGGCCCGGCCTCGCAGGTGTCGAGGGCCGCGAGATCGGCGGTGGCCTGCGCGAAGCGGGCATAGCCGGGCAGGATATGGTCCCGCACCGCCTCGGCCACATCGGCATGGGCGGGAGAGGCGAGGCAGAGCAAGGCGAGGGCGAGGCGTTTCATCCGGGGCTCCGGCAGGAGGATCGCGCGGAGCATAGAGGGAAACCGCCGCCCGCGCATCAGAGGCTTTCGAGATAGGCGAGCAGCGCCGCGCGATCCTCGGCGGGCAGCGCGATCACATTCTCGCGCGCGGCCTCGGCCTCGCCGCCATGCCACAGGATCGCCTCCAGCAGGCTGCGGGCGCGGCCGTCATGCAGGAACTGGCTGTGGCCGGAGACCTGTTCCGTCATCCCGATGCCCCAGAGCGGCGCGGTGCGCCATTCGCGGCCCGTCGCCCGCGCCTCGGGGCGGTTGTCGGCCAGCCCCTCGCCCATGTCGTGCAGCAACAGGTCGGTAAAGGGCCAGATGAGCTGGAAGCTCTGCTCCGGCTGGTCCTTCAGGCGGTGGGTGACGAATTTCGGCACATGGCAGGCGGCGCATTGGCTGGCATGGAAGATCTCCTTGCCGCGCAGCACCTGCTTGTCGTCGAGCCGGCGGCGCTCCGGCACCGCGAGGTTGCGCGAATAGAAGGCTACCAGATCGAGGCTTTGGGCATCGACCTCCAGCCCGTCGCGCAGCTCCGGCTCCTGCCCGTGCGGGGCGGCGCGGCAACCGGCCTGCGTCGTGCTGCATTCGCCCCAGGGCTCGGGATGGAGCGGCGTCGACAGGCCCATATCGCCGGAAAAGGCGCCGGCGCTCTGCTCCTTCACCGTGGGGGCGCCGGCCTTGTGGCCGAAGCGGCCCAGCATCGGCGCGCCGTATTCCACGCTCATCACGATATTGGGCCGGCCCGAGATACCGTCGCCATCGGTGTCGTCGGGATCGGCATGGGCGAGGATGTCGGCGGCCGGGATCGCCTCCAGCAGGCCGAGCCCGATCATCTGCGGCGCGACGCGGGGCGAGAGCATGGTATCGGGATGGAGCGGCCCGTAGCCCGGATTTTCCACCGCATAGGCGGGGCGGCGCAGGCTGACCACCGTGCCATCGGCCAGTGTCACCGGCTCCTCGGTATAGGAAATCCCCATCCGGCCCTCGGGCGCATGGCCCGGCGCGCCGAAATCCTGCAACTGCCCGCCATAGACCGGCTCCGGCTGCGTGGCGAGGAAATCGGCGATCTCCGCCGGGGCCGCGCCGCCCGGGATCGAAAGCCGCAGGAAGATCGAGACCCGAGCATCCGCGTCATGTTCCGGCGCATGGCCGCGCCCGTCCTTCAGGTGGCAATCCTGACAGGCCCGCGCGTTGTAGAGCGGGCCGAGCCCGTCCGAGGCGCGGGTGGAGGCGGGCGCCGCCACCCAGGTCTTGCGAAAGAGCCCGTTGCCCAGCTTGAAATCCATCTCGCGCGCGAAGGGCATGTTCTCGGAGGATTGCGAGAAGGCGTCGGCGGTGTCGATGACCCGGGTGCTGGCGGCGCCGCCCGGCTTCGCCTCGAACCTCTCGGGCTTCGAGAAATCGGCGGGCGGGGCGAGGACGGCGGCGATCCGGGCGGTTTCGGCATCGGTGCGCGGGATCAGCGGCAGGTGCCGGTCGTCCAGCACCTGCGCCATGGCGGGCAGGGCTGCCAGCACGGCAACCGGAAGGGCGAGGCGAAGGGGCATTGCGTGTCTCTCGAGTCCGGCGCGGTTTCCGAGCTTTTTCATCGGAAACTATCGCCCCCGGCGGAATGCGTCAAATCGCGCAGGCGCGAGGTGGCGGCGGCGCGAGAGCCCCCGGCGCCGGCGCCGCGGCATTGCCGGACCGGGGCTCTGCCCCGGACCCCGGGATATTTCCGGACAGAAAATGACAGAAGGCGCGCCCTTGTTCATTTTCTGTCTGAAAATATCCTCAGGGGGTGAATTGGGCCGCAGGCTCAAGAGGGGGCGCGAGCGCCCCCTTTCCTCGGCAAGGGCAGGGCGCGCGGCGGGGCCGGCGCGCCGGCCGGGATCACTCCGCCTCGTTGGCGGGCTTGGCGTTGAGCAGGCCGTAGCGTTCCTCGCCGAGCTTGCCGAACAGGCCGAGCTGGGTTTCGAGGAAGTCGATATGGCCTTCCTCATCCGCCAGCAATTCGTCGAACAGGGCGCGGCTCACATAGTCGCCCACCTTGTCGCAATATTGCCGCGCCTCGATATAGAGGGTGCGGGCGTCGTGCTCGGCGGCGAGGTCGGCCTCCAGCGTTTCCTTGATGTCCTGGCCGATGCGCAGCGGGTCGAGCTTCTGGAGGTTCGGATGTCCCTCCAGGAAGATGATCCGGGTGATCAGCTTGTCGGCGTGGTGCATCTCCTCGATGCTCTCGGCGCGCGACTTGTCGGCCAGCCTGCCGAAGCCCCAGTCGTCCTGGAGGCGGTAATGCAGCCAGTACTGGCTGACCGCCGTCAGTTCCGAGCGCAGCGCGGCGTTGAGATATTCGATGACCTTGGCGTCACCCTTCATGGTCTACCCCATTCGTTGCGACAGGCGCAGGCGCCCGTCCGGCTTCGTATGACCGGAAGGTAGAGGACGGGTTACCGCCTGTCCATGGGGGTAGCGCAGATTTTTAGAATAATTCTAAAGTTGAGAAAAACGCTGATGTAATCGGTTCAGCCGAGGCGGCGTTCGCGCATCCGGCGCAGCATCGGTACGCGGGTGGCGGGCTCGTCGGCCACGCCGAAGCTTTCGCAGGCGCGCATCGTGTCGAGGAAGACCGGCATGCAGCCGCCGCAATCGGCCCGCTTGCCGAGCGCGTGGTAGATCTTGCCGGGGGTGACGATGGTCTCGGGGTCGGAGGCGCGCATCCAGTCGACCGCGGCGCGGATCTCGTGGTCGGTGATGTTCATGCAGTGGCAGACGATCATGGCGGCGGCTCCGGAGGTCAGGGTTCCGGGCGCGCCCGAGGGGAGGCGCGCCCGGAAAGCGGCGGGGTTACTGGAACACCGCCGAAGGGTTGTCGAGGCTGTCGGAGCCTTCGAATTCGATCTTGCTCAGGCCGAGCGCGGTCACCGCGCGTTCGATCGAGGCGGTCTGGGTGACCAGCGCGTCCACGGCGCCCATGATCAGCGCCTCGCCCTGCTTGTTGCCGGCGGCGAGCATCTGGTCATAGGCCATCCCGCCCTCGGCGGCGGCCTTCAGCGCGGCCAGCTTCTCGACCGACTGGTCGAGCTCGGCGCGCAGCTGGGTGTCCACCGCGCCGTCCTTGCCGGCCACCAGTTCCGACAGCGACGGGCCGGAGACGGTGCTGCCGTCGGGACGGGTATAGCTGCCGAGATAGACGTTCCGGATGCCCAGGCCATCGTAGTAATGGCTGTTATGGGTATTGTCCGAGAAGCAGTCATGCTCCTCCTCGGGGTCGTTCAGCATCAGGCCGAGCTTCATCCGCTCGCCCGCCTGCTCGCCATAGGAGAGCGATCCCATGCCGGTCAGCATCGCCTGCACGCCCTTGGCCGGATCCTCGCTCACCGTTTTGCGGGCCTCGCCGCCTTCGGCCCAGTTGCCGGCCATCTCCTCCAGATCGGCCACCAGCAGGTCGGTCGCGGCCTTGAGATAGGCGGCGCGGCGGTCGCAATTGCCGCCGGTGCAGCCGTCACCCTGGATATAGTCGGAGAAGGGGCGCGCGCCGGCGCCCTTTTCGGTGCCGTTCAGATCCTGGCCCCAGAGCAGGAATTCGATGGCGTGATAGCCCGAGGCGACATTGGCCTCGATCCCGTCCGCCTCGTGCAGGGTTTCCTTGATCAGCGCCGGGGTGATCTCGGCCGCGTCGATCTCCTGCCCGCCGATGCCGATCTTCGGCGAGGCGATGACGTTCAGCGTCGAAAGCGGGTTCTCCTCCGATTCGCCGTAGCTCGCATCGACATAGTCGATCAGCCCCTCGTCGAGCGGCCAGGCGTTCACCCGGCCCTCCCAGTCGTCGACGATGGCGTTGCCGAAGCGGAACGCCTCGGTCTGCTGATAGGGCACCCGGGCGGCGAGCCAGGCGGCCTTCGCGGCCTCCAGCGTCTCGGCCGAGGGCGCGGCGATGAGCGCATCCACCGCCGCCTGCAACGCCTTCGCCGTGGCGAGGCTGTCGGAATAGCCGGCCTCGGCGATATCGGCATAGGTCTTGACGACCTCCGCCTCGGTCACGGCGAGGGCCGGGAAGGCGGCGGTGGTCAGCAGGGCGGAGAGCAGGATACGTTTCATCATTCGTCCGTTACTTGGTGAGGATCAGCTTCCCGGCCCGGGTGATCCGCAGCGAATAGACCTGATCGTGCAGCACGATCCGCGCCAGGTTGCCGCCCTCGGTGAGCGAGAGCGCGTCGTGGCAGGGGGTCTGGTCGGCGGAAAGCGTCATCAGGGCGCGGGGGTCGACTTGCATGTTCATCGGGTCATCTCCATCCGGTCGAGAAAGGCCGTGAGGTCCGGCGAAACCGGGAGGAGACCGTTCAGCGCCTGCCGGAGAATCTCCGCCAGGCTGGGGTCCAGGGAGGGCTTGGCAAAAGGGCCGGGCTGACTCGCTTTCATCTGGGTCCTCGGGTTTGCGTCGGGCGTGGTTTCCGGGCTGACCCGAGGAGGGTTGGCTTGGAATTGAGGAGAAAGGTGACAAAAAGACTTGGATTTGTAAAGCCGGATTCTTTCGCTCGGGAAATTTCCTCGCGCGGCCCTCGCGCGGC
>JBDHSR010000119.1:0-8565 GCA_039808305.1 Gemmobacter sp.
GAAAGCGGCATCCATCAGGACGGCGTGCTGAAGAATGTCGAGACCTTCGAGATCATGAAGCCCGAACATATCGGGCTGACGGTCAAGAACATCGCCATGGGCAAGCATTCCGGCCGCGCCGCGCTGCGCGCCAAGATGAAGGAACTGGGCTACGATCTGGCCGAGAACCAGTTGAACGACGCCTTCGTGCGCTTCAAGGCCCTGGCCGACCGCAAGAAGGAGGTCTATGACGACGACCTCGTCGCGCTGATGAAGGACCAGGAGACCAACGCGACGCATGACACGCTCCAGGTCAAGCGGCTGCGCGTGGTCTGCGGCACCGAGGGCCCGCGCGAGGCGGAGCTGACGCTGAGCATCGACGGCGTGGAACATTCGACCGACGCGACCGGCGACGGTCCGGTGGACGCGGCCTTCAACGCGGTGGACATGCTCTGGCCGCACCGGGCGGAGTTGCAGCTCTATCAGGTCCATGCGGTGACCGAGGGCACCGACGCGCAGGCCACGGTCAGCGTGCGCATCGCCGAGGACGGCCGGATCGCCACCGGCGCCTCGGCCGATACCGACACCGTGGTGGCGAGCGTGAAGGCCTATGTCAACGCGCTGAACCGGCTGATCGAGCGGCGCAAGAAATCGGCGCCGGGCGACGATGTGAAATCGGTGAAATATTCCGACGCCTGAACAGGAACCGGCGCGGCGCCCCTCCGGGCGCCGTGTCCCGGCGCTGCTCCGCCCCGGCATCGCGATCCGCCGGAGCCGAAGCAGGTGCCCGCCACCGGACGGATGATCGGCCCTCCCGGCGGAGCCACGCCTGTGTCGCTTCGCCTGCGCGCGTTCCGCGCCTCAGGCCCGGATCACCCCCGCGACCAGCGTGATCGAGACGATGGCGAGCCAGCCCGAGGCGAGCCGTTGCACCATCCGCAACCGCCGCGCCCCGCCCGCGCCGCCGCGGGTCAGCGCGCCCGCGCAGCCCCAGACCATCGCCACCCCGGCCACCGACAGGCAGAACATCCCCAGACGCGGCAGGAACTCCGCCGCCGCCGGCGCGGGCAGCAGCACGAGGCCGAAGATCAGCGCCTTGGGATTGAGCAGCGTGGTCACGAAGACCCGGCGCGCCGAAACCTGTTCCGCCGCCGCGCCCGCGCCGCGCAGGCCCCAGAGCCTCGCCGCCAGCAGCATCACCCAGCCCGCCGCCGCGATCTTCAGCAGCGCCGCCAGCGCCGGCCATTGCCCCAGCATCTCCGCCCCCAGCCAGACCAGCGGCAGGATCGCCGCCAGATAGCCGCCGAGCTCCGCCGGCAGCAGCCGCGCGACGCGCCCCGGCCCGCCCTGCGCCCCGGCCAGCCCCATGAGCGTATTGGTCGGCCCGGGGGCGAGCAGCAGCGCCAGCACTGCGGAAAGGAAGGCCGTGGTGGTCATGCCGTCTGTCCCTGTCGCGTCATCCGGGCCGGACCCTAGTCCGACCCGCCGCGCCCGGACGTTGATCCAGATCAGGCCGGGCGGCGCAGTTTCCCCCGGCGGACCGCCGCGCGCAAGGGCCGGGCAAGGCCGAAAACCCGGCGCAGTCGGGGCGGCGGACGGAGCCGTGTCTCCCGGAAGAACGGACGGCCCGACCGCTTTGCCTCCTCCCCGAGGTGTGGCGTGGAGCCCCATATGTTTTATAATGACAAGTATCTGGGTAAATTGCCGGCAAAAACCCCATTGGAATATCGTAAAAAATCAACACCTCCACCCACACGCGGAATTGTGCCGCAGCCGGGGCGAGCGGGCTTCCTCCGGCCCTGCACTGTCTTTATATGAAGGCGCCCTCCCCGCCGACCCTGAGTCGCCGGGGCCAACCGCTCTTGCACATCGAAGGACGCAGCCAGCATGTCTCTTTCCGGTCTCTTCTCGTCGGACATGGCCATCGACCTCGGCACCGCGAACACGCTGGTCTATATCCGCGGCAAGGGCATCGTGCTGAACGAGCCCTCGGTGGTGGCCTATCACGTCAAGGACGGCAAGAAGCAGGTCCTGGCGGTGGGCGAGGACGCCAAGCTCATGCTCGGCCGCACCCCCGGCTCGATCGAGGCGATCCGGCCGATGCGCGATGGCGTCATCGCCGATTTCGACAGCGCGGAAGAGATGATCAAGCATTTCATCCGCAAGGTCCACAAGCGCACCACCTTCTCCAAGCCGAAGATCATCGTCTGCGTGCCGCATGGCGCGACCCCGGTGGAGAAACGGGCGATCCGCAATTCGGTGCTGCAAGCCGGCGCGCGGCGGGCGGGCCTGATCGCCGAGCCCATCGCGGCGGCCATCGGCGCCGGGATGCCGATCACGGAACCCACCGGCTCGATGGTGGTCGACATCGGCGGCGGCACGACCGAGGTGGCGGTGCTCAGCCTCGGCGACATCGTTTACGCGCGGTCGGTGCGGGTGGGCGGCGACCGGATGGATGAATCGATCATCTCCTACCTGCGGCGCCACCAGAACCTGCTGATCGGCGAAAGCACGGCCGAGCGCATCAAGACCTCGATCGGCACCGCGCGGATGCCCGATGACGGGCGCGGCGCGACGATGCCGATCCGGGGCCGCGACCTGCTGAACGGCGTGCCGAAGGAGACCGAGATCAACCAGGCGCAGGTCGCCGAGGCGCTGGCCGAGCCGGTGCAGCAGATCTGCGACGCGGTGATGCAGGCGCTGGAAACCACGCCGCCCGACCTCGCCGCCGACATCGTGGATCGCGGCGTGATGCTGACCGGGGGCGGCGCGCTCTTGGGCGATCTGGATCTGGCGCTGCGCGAGCAGACCGGGCTTTCGATCTCGGTCGCCAATGAGAGCCTGAACTGCGTGGCGCTCGGCACCGGCAAGGCGCTGGAATACGAGAAGCAGCTCCGCCACGTCATCGACTACGACAGCTGAGGCGACCCGCATCTGACAGGAGCCGCGCGTGGCAAGGAACCGGACGAACCCGGAGGATTTTGCCCGCCCGATCAGGCGTATCCTGATCGGCCTTCTGGTGCTGGCGCTGCTGGCGCTGTTCCTGCTCTGGCGGATCGACAGCCCGCGGGTGGAGCGGTTCCGCACCGCGCTGGTCGACCGGGTGGTGCCCAGTTTCGACTGGGTGATGCTGCCGGTCACCAAGGCCGCCGAGATGGCGAAAAGCTTCCAGTCCTATACCAAGCTCTACGAGCAGAACCAGGATCTGCGGCAGGAATTGCAGCAGATGCGGGTCTGGAAGGAGGCGGCGCTGCGGCTGGAACAGCAGAACGCCAAGCTGCTCGACCTCAATCAGGTGCGGCTCGACCCCAAGCTGACGCATATCACCGGGGTGGTGCTGGCCGATAGCGGCAGCCCGTTCCGGCAATCGGTGCTGATCAATGTCGGCGCCCGCGACGGGGTGCGCGACGGCTGGGCGGCGATGGACGGGATCGGGCTTGTCGGCCGGATCTCGGGCGTGGGGCGGCGCAGCGCGCGGGTGATCCTGCTGACCGACAGCAATTCGCGCCTGCCGGTGGTGGTGCAGCCCTCGGGGCAGAAGGCGCTGCTCTCGGGCGACAATACCCCGGCGCCGCTGCTGGAATTCCTCGACAAGCCCGATCTGGTGCGGCCGGGCGACCAGGTGGTGACCTCGGGCGATGGCGGGGTGTTCCCGGCCGGGCTGCTGGTCGGCGCGGTGGCGCAATCGCCCGACCGGCGGCTGCGCACCATGCTGGCGGCCGATTACGGGCGGCTGGAATTCCTGCGCGTGCTGCGCAGCCACGATCTGGAGCCGATCACCGATCCGGGCGGGCTGGTCGCGCCGCCGCTGCCGCCGGAATTCATCGGCCCGCTGCCCGAGGGCGGGGACAGCGATGGTTGATCCGCTGCGCCGCGACATCCTGCTGCATCGCGGGCTGTTCGTCCTGGTGGCGCTGGCGCTGATCTTCCTGCGCCTTTTGCCGATGGGATCGGAGGCGGGCGCCCTGCCCGGCCCCGACATCCTGCTCTGCCTGATCCTCGCCTGGGTGCAGCGGCGGCCCGATTACCTGCCGGTGCTGCTGATCGCCGCCGTGATCCTGCTGGAGGATCTGCTGCTGATGCGCCCGCCGGGGCTCTGGACGGCGCTGGTGCTGGTCGGCTCCGAGATCCTGCGCTCGCGCATCGCACTGATCCGTGAATTGAGTTTCGCGATGGAATGGCTATTCATCGCGCTGATCATGCTGGCGATGTTCCTCGGCTACCGGCTGGCCTTCGCGGTGACGCTGCTGCCGCAGGCGGGGTTCGGCCATGCGATGTTGCAGGTCGCGGCCTCGATCCTGTGCTATCCTGTCATCGTGTGGCTCTCGCATGTGACGCTGGGGGTGCACAAGCCGGGCATGGGCGAGGTCGACGAGATGGGGCGGCGGCTATGAAGCGGACAGCGCGCGAGACCGAGGAAAGCACGCGGCTCATCCGCCGCCGCGCCCTGCTGATGAGCGGGGCGATGGCCGGCTTCGTCGCGGTGCTGGGCGCGCGGATGCGCTATCTCCAGGTCGACCAGGCCGACGAGTTCCGCCTGCTGGCCGAGGAGAACCGCATCAACATCCGGCTGATCCCGCCGGCGCGCGGCCTGATCCTCGACCGCAACGGCAGGCTGATCGCCGGAAATGAACAGAACTACCGCGTCGTCATCACCCGCGAGGATGCCGGCGACGTGGAGATGGTGCTGAAGCGGCTTTCGGCCATCGTGCCGCTGCCGCCGGCCGAGATCGAACGCATCCTGAAGGACGCGCAGCGCCATTCCCCCTTCGTGCCGATCACCGTGGCCGACCGGCTGAGCTGGGAGGAGTTCTCGCGCATCGCGCTGAACGCCCCCTCGCTGCCCGGCGTGACGCCGGAAGTCGGCCTGAGCCGCACCTATCCGCTGGACACCGATTTCGCGCATGTGGTGGGCTATGTCGGCCCCGTCTCGGAACGCGACCTCGCGGGGCTGGAGAATCCCGATCCGGTGCTCCAGATCCCCAAGTTCCAGATCGGCAAGATCGGCGTGGAACGCTGGACCGAGGACAAGCTGCGCGGCAAGGCCGGCCAGAAGCGGATCGAGGTGAATTCGGTCGGCCGGGTGATGCGCGAGCTCGACCGGCTGGAGGGCGATCCGGGCGACGACCTGCGGCTGACCATCGACGCCGGCGCGCAGAATTTCGCGCAGGTCCGGCTGGGCGAGGAAAGCGCCGCCGTGGTGGCGATGGATGTGACGAATGGCGACATCCTCGCCATCGCCTCGGCCCCGTCTTTCGACCCCAATCTCTTCGTGCGCGGCATCAGCCAGAAGGATTACTCCGCGCTGATGGAGAACGACCACCGCCCGCTGGCCGACAAGACGGTGCAGGGGGTCTATCCGCCCGGCTCGACCTTCAAGATGGTCACCGCGCTCGCCGCGCTGGAGGCGGGGGTGATCGGCCCCGGCACCACCGTGCATTGCCCCGGCTATTTCGAACTGGGCGGGCGCCGCTTCGCCTGCTGGAAGCGCGGCGGGCATGGCCGGGTGTCGCTCAACGAGGCGCTGTCGGGAAGCTGCGACGTCTATTTCTACGAGACCTCGCTGAAGGTCGGCATCGACAGGATGGCCGAGATGGGGCGCCGGCTCGGCCTCGGCGTCAAGCACGACCTGCCGATGTCGGCCATCGCCGCCGGGGTGATGCCCGACAAGGCGTGGAAGATGGAAAGCTACGGCCAGGAATGGCGGCTGGGCGATACGGTGAACGCCTCGATCGGCCAGGGCTATGTGCTGGCCTCGCCGCTGCAACTGGCGGTGATGACCGCGCGCCTCGCCTCGGGGCGGGCGGTGTCGCCCCGGCTGGTGCGCGGGGTCGGCAACGAGGATCTGCCGGTGCCCGAGGCGCCGCCGCTCGACATTCCGGCGGATTATCTGGGCGCGGTGCGCCGGGGTATGTACGAGGTGATGAACGGCGCCCGCGGCACCGCCCGGTCGTCGCGCGTGGTCGACGAAACCATGCTGATGGCCGGCAAGTCCGGCACGGCGCAGGTGCATTCCTACGGCGCCACCGGCACCCGCGACAACAAGCTGCTGCCCTGGCACCTGCGCGACCACGCGCTGTTCGTCAGCTACGCGCCCTATGACCGGCCGAAGATCGCGGTCTCGGTGGTGGTGGAACATGGCGGCGGCGGCGGCGCGGTGGCCGCCCCCATCGCGCGCGACCTGCTGCTTTACTGCCTCACCGGCGGCATCCCGCCGCTATCCGCCTATCCGAAGGAGCAGCGCGGCCGGATCGAGACGCAGTTCAAGGAGATGAAGCTGCGCGACACCGGCGACGGCGCCACCGCGAAGTCGCGGGCCTGAGGGGGCGCGGGCGATGAGTTTCCTCGAATACCGCATCAAGACCGCGCCCACCGGGCTGCGCAAGGTGCTGTTCCTGAACTGGCCGCTGGTGCTCTTGCTGACCGCCGTCGCGGCCGTGGGGTTCCTGATGCTGTGGTCGGTCGCCGGCGGCCGGATGGAGCTCTGGGCCGAGCCGCAGATGAAGCGCTTCGCCGTCGGCATGGCGCTGATGTTCGTCGTGGCCTTCACGCCGATCTGGTTCTGGCGCAACATGTCGGTGCTGGCCTATCTCGTGGCTTTCGCGCTGCTGATCGTGGTGGAGTTCTTCGGCCGCGTCGGCATGGGCGCGCAGCGCTGGATCGAGCTGGGGCCGCTGGTGCTGCAACCCTCCGAGATGATGAAATTCACCCTCGTGATGGCGCTGGCCGCCTATTACGACTGGCTGGACCCGAAGAAGGTGTCGCGCCCGCTCTGGGTGCTGCTGCCGGTGGCGCTGATCGTGGCGCCGACGGTGCTGGTGCTGATGCAGCCCAACCTCGGCACCTCGGTCATGCTGCTCGCCGTCGGCGCGGCGGTGATGTTCTGCGCCGGGGTGAGCTGGTGGTATTTCGCCGGCGTGGCGGGCATCGTCGGCGCCGCGGTGTTCGGCGTGTTCGAGTTCCGCGGCACGCCTTGGCAGTTCCTGCACGACTACCAGTACAAGCGGATCGACACCTTCCTCGACCCGACCGCCGATCCCTTGGGCGCCGGCTACAACATCATCCAGGCCAAGATCGCGCTCGGCTCCGGCGGCTGGGCCGGCAAGGGCTTCATGCAGGGCACCCAGTCGCGGCTGAACTTCCTGCCCGAGAAACATACCGACTTCATCTTCACCACGCTGGCCGAGGAGTTCGGCTTCATCGGCGCCTTCTCGCTGCTGATCCTCTACGCGCTGATCATCGCCTTCTGCGTGGTCTCGGCGATGCAGAACCGCGACCGCTATTCGCAACTGCTGATCCTCGGGGTGGCGGCGAACCTGTTCTTCTACATCGCGGTGAACCTGTCGATGGTGATGGGCATGGCGCCGGTGGTGGGGGTGCCGCTGCCGCTGCTGTCCTATGGCGGTTCGGCCATGCTGGTGCTGCTGGTGGGCTTCGGCCTGGTGCAAAGCGCGCATGTCCACCGGCCGCGCTGAGGCGGAGCGATAACAGGACGACGTGCGACGACACAGCCGGCGCCTTGCCCTTCCGGTTCGGCTTCTCGCGCCCGGTGGGCCGGGCGGTGCCGCGCCGGAAACCTCGGGCCGGTGCTCCGCCGCCCTGCCGGAGGCCGTGCCGATTGCGAGGGTTGCCGCGCCGCCCTATGCCATCGCCCGCCGCTGTCCGCCCGACAGCGCGTTCAGCACGACCGCCGCGAGGATCACCGCGCCGCCGGCCAGCGTGCCGGCCCGCGCCGTCTCGCCCAGCACCAGCCAGACCCAGACCGGGGCCAGCAGCACCTCCATCAGGCTCAGCAGCGTCATCTCGGCGGCGGGCAGCGCCCGGCTGCCCATCGTATAGAGCACCATCCCCGCCGCCAGCGTCCCCGCCCCCATGCCCACCGACCACAGGATGTCGGAAAGCGGCGCGGCCAGCGTCTCCTGCGGCGAGAGGCCGACCACCACCGCCCCGGCCAGCAGCGAGAACAGCCCGCCCAGCACCACCGCCGGCATCATGTCGGCCAGCTTGCCGGCCCTGAGCGCCACGGAAAATCCGGCGAAACCGAGGCCGGAGACCAGCGCGGCGAGGTTGCCGGCCAGCGCCCCGGCCGCCAGCCCCTCGCGCAGCATGACGATCAGGCCGATCCCGGCCAGCGCCATCGCGCCCCAGGTCGCCCGCCGCACCGGCTCGCGCAGCAGGAGCCAGCCGAGCACCGCCGCGAGGAAGGGCGAGACCGAGAACAGGAACACCGCCATGGCGACCGAGGTGGTCTGAAGCGCATAGATCGCCCCGGCGAAGGCCAGCACCAGCCCGATCCCGCCCGCCGCCCCGGCAAGGCCCACCCGGCGCAGCGGTCCCAGAACATGCCCGCCATTGCGCCAGGCGACGAAGGCCAGCAGCACCGGCAGCATCCCGACCGAGCGCCAGAACAGCACCGTCCAGGTGCCCGCCTCGTGGATCTGCCGGAAGATCAGCCCCTGCAACGACCACAGCACCGCCGCCGTCACCACCAGCGCCGCCCCCGTCCCGTATCGCATCGCCGCCTCCCCGCCTGTGCTCCGCAGACTGGCGGGCGATGCCGGCGCCGTCTGGCCCGTTCGCGCCAGA
>JBDHSR010000120.1:0-8536 GCA_039808305.1 Gemmobacter sp.
CCACCGGCAGCAAGGACCCCTTCGCCCTGCGCCGCGCCGCGCTGGGGGTGATCCGGCTGGTGCTGGGGAACGGGGTGTGTGGCAATCTCGGCGCGGTTTTCGCCAAGGGCTATCCCGGGGCCGATACCGCGGATCTGGTCGCCTTCCTCCACGACCGCCTCAAGGTCCATCTCCGCGACCAAGGCATCCGCCACGACGTGATCGACGCCTGCCTCGCCATGCCCGGCAATGACGACCTCACGCTGCTGGTGAAACGGGCCGAGGCGTTGCAGGCCTTCCTCGGCACCGAGGACGGCACCAACCTGCTGCAAGGCTTCAAGCGGGCGAACAATATCCTGAGCCAGGCGGAAGCGAAGGACGGGGTGGAATATTCCTTCGGCGCCGATCCGAAATTCGCCGAGACCGATGAGGAACGCGCCCTCTTCGCCGCGCTCGACGCGGGCGAGGCCGCCATCGCCCCGGCGATGCAGGCCGAGGATTTCGCCGCCGCCATGGCCGCCATGGCGCGGCTCCGCGCGCCGATCGACGCCTTCTTCACCGCGGTGCAGATCAATACCGAGAACCAGACGGTGCGGCGCAACCGGCTGAACCTGCTGCACCGCATCCGCGCGTTGGTCACCCGCGTCGCCGATCTCTCGAAGGTCGAGGGCTGAGCGGGCGGGCGGCCGGGCAGGGGGGCTTTCCGCCCCCCACGGCCCGTGCCGGGCCTCCCCCCGAGGATATTTTCAGACAGAAAATGCGCAGGCGCGTGCCCTGCTCATTTTCTGTCCCCAAATATCCTCAGGGGGTGAATTGAGCCGCAGGCTCAAGAGGGGGCGCGAGCGCCCCCTTTTTCCTTGCCGGGCTTGCGCCCCGGTCCGATCCGACTATCCTGCGGGCAACCAAGGGGTGCCGCAGTGCAGAAAACCGAACTCCTCACCGATTTCACCGTCATCACCCCTCCGGCGCAGATCGCCACGCCCCGGCATGGCTGGCGGGCGAAATGCCTTCAGCGCCTGATCCGGCTCGACATGCCGGTGCCCGAGACGGTGGCGCTGCCGGCCGGAACGGTGCGGGCGATCGCGGCGGGGCAGATGGTGGATTGCCGCGCGATCCTCGCGCATTTCGGGCCGGAGCCGCTGATCTCGGTCCGGCCCTCGCCGGAGAATCCCGATTGGGGCGGGCCGGCCACCATTCTCAATATCGGCTTCAACGCCGCGCGGCATGAGCGGCTGGCGGAGACCCATGGCCGGGCGGCGGCGGATGCGCTTTATCTGCGCTTCGTGCAGGGTTACGCGGTGCATGTGGCGCGGCTCGATCCCGACATGTTCGAGGGCGGCGAGCCCTCGGCGCAGGCGCTGCGCGATGCCCTGCACGCCTATCGCCTTGAAATGGATGAACCTTTCCCGGAGGATCCGGCGCGGCAACTGGCCGATGTGCTGCGCTCCATGGCGCGGGCCTGGGAGGGGACGACGGCGCGGCTCTTGCGCCAGGCCAAGGGCGCGCCGGCCGAGGCGGCGCTGGGGCTGG
Source organism: Gemmobacter sp. (assembly GCA_039808305.1). Classification (GTDB taxonomy): domain Bacteria; phylum Pseudomonadota; class Alphaproteobacteria; order Rhodobacterales; family Rhodobacteraceae; genus Gemmobacter. The sequence continues at coordinate 1,510 of JBDHSR010000120.1, forward strand.
TGGTGCAGCAGATGGCGCAGGGGATCGGGCAGGGCATCTCCGGCTCCGGCGTCATCCAGTTCGTCGATCCGGTGACCGGCGAGCGGCAGGTGAAGGGGCGCTATCTGAGCCAGAGCCAGGGTCGCGACGCGCTGACCAAGGGCGATGCGATCTACCTGACCCGCGATCCGCGCGGCCCCTCGCTGGAGGAACTGGCGCCGGAGCTTTTCGCCGATCTGATGCGCCATGGCGCGATCTGCCGCGAGCGGCTGCGCGAGGAGATGCAGATCGAGTTCACCATCGAGGACGGCAAGCTCGCCGTGCTCGACGCGGTGAAGGTGGCGCGCTCGTCGCGGGCGGGGCTGCGCATCGCGGTGGCGATGGCGCAGGACGGGGTGATCTCGTCCGCCGACGCGGTGCTGCGGGTGGAGCCGCGCGCGCTGTCGGAGCTGCTGCATCCGCAGGTCGATCCGCGCGGGCCGCGCGATGTCTTCGCGCGGGGGATCGCCGCCAGCCCCGGCGCCGCCACCGGGCGCATCGTGTTCAGCTCGCAGGCCGCGCAGGCCAGCGCGGCGCGGGGCGAGCCCTGCATCCTGGTGCGCCGCGAGACCGCGCCGGAGGACATCCGCGGCATGCACTCGGCGGCCGGCGTGCTGACCGAGCGCGGCGGCATGACCAGCCATGCCGCGGTGATCGGGCGGGGCCTGGGTCTGCCCTGCATCGTCGGCGCCTCGGAGCTGCGGCTCGACACGCGCGAGAAGAAGTTGACCGCGCGGGATGGCCGGGTCTTCGCCGAGGGCGACATCATCACCATCGACGGCACCAATGGCGAGGCGCTGGCCGGCGCCGCCGACATGCTGCCCTCGGCGCAGGACGACGCCTTCCGGCAATTGCTGGCCTGGGCGGACGAACTCCGCGACATCGGCATCCGCGCCAATGCCGACACGCCCTCCGACGCGCAGACCGCGCGGGATTTCATGGCGCAGGGCATCGGGCTCTGCCGCACCGAGCACATGTTCTTCGAGGAGGACCGCCTCGTCGCCATGCGCGAGATGATCTTCGCCGACACCCCGCAGGACCGGGCGGCGGCGCTGGCGCGGCTTCTGCCGATGCAGCGGGCGGATTTCGGGCAACTCTTTGAAATCATGCGGGGTTTGCCGGTCTGTATCCGGCTGTTCGACCCGCCTTTGCACGAGTTCCTGCCGCATTCCCGCGAAGGCCTGCGCGAGCTGGCGGAGGCGCTGGACCGGCCGCTTTCGGAGGTCACCCGCCGCGCCGAGGCGCTGGCCGAGTTCAACCCGATGCTGGGGATGCGCGGCGTGCGGCTGGGCGTCGTGCTGCCCGAGATCTACGACATGCAGGCCCGCGCCATCTTCGAGGCGACGGTGGAGACCGTGCGGGCGGGCGAGCCGGTGGTGCCGGAGATCATGATCCCGCTGGTCTCGGCCAAGCGCGAGGTGGAACTGGTCAAGGCCCGGATCGACGCGGTGGCCTCGGCAGTGCGCACGAAATCCGGGGTCGGCTTCGACTATCGGCTGGGCGTGATGGTGGAGACCCCGCGCGCCGCGCTGCGGGCGGGCGAGATCGCGCAGCACGCGGCGTTCCTCTCGTTCGGCACCAACGACCTGACCCAGATGACCTATGGCCTGAGCCGCGACGATGCCGGCCGCTTCATGGGCACCTATGTGCAGGAGGGGGTGTTCCCCGAGGATCCGTTCCATATCCTCGATGTGGACGGGGTGGGGGAACTGCTGCTGATCGGGGCGGAACGGGGCCGGCGGACGCGGGCGAATCTCACGCTGTCGATCTGCGGCGAGCATGGCGGAAACCCCGAATCAATCGCCTTCTGCCGCAAGGCGGGCTTCGATTATGTGAGTTGTTCGCCCTATCGCGTGCCCTTGGCGCGGCTGGCGGCGGCGCATCTGGCGCTGACCGAGCCGAAGCCCTGAAAGTTGTGGAAAAATAAGGGAATCAGCGGAAATTCCCGCTGATTCGGCTTGCGGTTTCCAAAAGGGCTTCGGCAGGAAATCGCCCAGATTTTCCACGATTCCATGTGGCGTTTCTGCCACATGGCTGGACTCGGCCCCGGTTTTCGGTCTATCCCCGGCGACTGTTGCGCAAGGCGGCTGCCAGAAAACCTGCCGGCGCGGCGCTGGAACGGAACCGGGAACACAAGTCAATGCGCTTGCGACAGAGCTGGACGATGGGCCTCGCGGCCTCGATCGTCCTGAGTGGAGCGGCCTTCGCCGATGTGACGGTGAGCCAGTCGAATGATCCTGCCGCCGCGCTCGGCGGGCAGATGGCCTCGCTGCTGGGGATGGAGAAATCCGCCCTCGGCAAGGTCGCGCCGGAGCGGCTGGCGGCGCTGGCCGACAGCGTGGCGGACGGAAAGGCGACCGCGAAGCAGGTTGCCTCCAAGCCGAAAAAGGCAGTTGAGGCAGAGCCTTCGGAGCCGAAGCTCATGCGTTACGATAACGCTTTCCTTGCCGGGATGCCGGCGGCTTCCGGCGATGCGCAATGGCAATGCCTGGCGCAGGCGGTCTATCACGAGGCGCGCGGCGAGTCGGTGCGCGGCCAGTTCGCGGTGGCCGAGGTGATCCTGAACCGGGTCGACAGCCCGGCCTATCCGCGCAGCGTCTGCTCGGTGGTGCATCAGGGCGGCGGCGGCGGTTGCCAGTTCTCCTATACCTGCGACGGCAAGCCGGATGCCACGGCGGATCGCGGGGCATGGCTCCAGGCCGGAAAGATCGCGCGGCTGATGCTGGACGGCGCCCCGCGCGCGCTGACCCAGGGGGCGACGCATTTCCATACCGTCGGCGTCCGCCCGTCCTGGGCGAACCGCTTCGCCCGCACGGCGGCGATCGGCGCGCATCTGTTCTATCGGCAATGATGTCGGCTCCCGGGGCTTGCCTGCCGCTGGCGGGCGGGGCATAGCGCCTCTGGCCTGCTAAGATGGCGGGCAGAAGCACTGCGCGCGCCCGGAGACCCCCATGACCAGCGACATCCGTCTCGCCTTCGCCCATCCGGAGGAGCGCGCCGCCGCCTCGGCCTCGGCCGATCCGCGCGACCGGATCAGCCTGCGCGACCATATCGTCGAGGCCGATATCGGCGCCTTCCAGCAGGAGCGCGGGCGCAGCCAGCGGTTGCGCTTCGATGTCGTGGTCGAGGTCCGGCCGCATCCCGCGCCGCTGGAGGATGACGTGGACCGCATCCTCTCCTATGACCGGATCACCGAGGCCATCGCGGCGGAACTTTCCGAGGAGCGGCTGAACCTGCTGGAAACGCTGGCGGAAAAGGTGGCCGAGCGGGTGCTGGCCGAGCCGCAGGCGATGCGCGCCTTCGTGCGGATCGAGAAGCTCGACCGCGGCCCCGGCGCGCTGGGGGTGGAGATCGTGCGCAGCCGGGCCGAGGCGCCGCTAAGCACGATGGATGCCGAGGGCGCGATGCAGGCGCTGCATCCACTGGTGGCGTATTTCGACAATGCCACCATCGCGGCGCCCGACCTCGCGGCGCGGCTCGACGCGCTCCAGGCGCGCGGCGTGCCGGTGATCCTGACCGTCGGCCTGCCCGACCTGCCGCGCCCGGTGACCGGCCACAAGCCGACCCAGCGCCGGGTCGACCTGCTCGCCATCGAGCAGAACGCCTGGACGCTCGCCGCCCGCGACGACCGCTGCGTCGTCGTCGCCACCCGGACCGAGATCGACTGGGCGATGCGCAATGGCCGGATGATCGTCTGGGCGCCGTCGAAACTGGTGCTCGACGCGGTGGACGGCCCGCATTCGCGCGAGCCGGTGGCGCTGGCGCTGTGGCTGGCCGAGCTGACGGCGGCGGAGCGGTTCGTCGTTCACGGCGATGTAACAGTGCCGGCGGGAAGCCGCGTCCCGGTGGAGCGCGCCTGACAGCCGCCCCTTGTCAGGCCGCGTTGCCGGGCCTAAGCCGTGGACATGCTGTATTTCAGGCCCATTCCGATGTTCGACGCCGCCCGCCCGGCGGATGCCCTGCCGCTCGCCGGGGGCTGGCTCTGGTTCGACCGGGTGGAGGTGCTGGAGCGGGACCGCCCGCCGCGCCTCGTTCCCGCGCGCGAGATCCCGGCGGGGGCGCTCGACCGCCTGACCGCGCCGCGCGCCGCGCTGGCCGGGCTGGGGATGGAGCGGCCGCGGCTGATGGGCATCCTCAACGTCACGCCCGACAGTTTCTCGGATGGCGGGCAGTTCTTCGACCATGCCGCCGCCGTGGGGCAGGGCCGGATGATGGCGGGGGCGGGGGCCGAGATCATCGACATCGGCGGCGAGAGCACCCGGCCCGGCGCCGCCGAGGTTCCTGTCCCGGAGGAGATCGCGCGCACCGCCCCCGTCATCGCGTCGCTGCGGGCGGGCGGCATCGACACCGCGATTTCCATCGACACCCGCAAGGCGGCGGTGGCCCGGGCCGCGCTGGAGGCGGGGGCGAGCCTCGTCAACGATGTCTCCGCCTTCGGCCATGACCCGGCGCTGAAGCCGCTGGTGGCGGAGGCCGGGGTGCCGGTCTGTCTGATGCACGCGCAGGGCACGCCGCAGACCATGCAGCTCGACCCGCGCTATGACGACGTGCTGCTGGATGTCTACGATTTCCTCGCCGCCCGCGTGGCCGAGGCCGAGGCGGCGGGTATTCCGCGCGGTCGCATCCTCGTCGATCCCGGCATCGGCTTCGGCAAGACGCTGGAGCACAATCTGACGCTCCTGCGCGGGCTGTCGCTGTTCCACGGCCTCGGCTGCGCGGTGCTGCTCGGCGTCAGCCGCAAGAAGTTCATCGGCACCCTCGGGGCGGAACCCGAGGCCGCGCGCCGCATTCCGGGTTCGGTCGCGGTGGCGCTGGCCGGGGTGGCGCAGGGCGCGCAGATCCTGCGCGTGCATGACGTATGGGAGACGCGCCAGGCCCTGACGCTCTGGCGTTCCGCAACCGTGGGAGACTGGGCATGACCCGCAAACTGTTCGGCACCGACGGGGTTCGGGGCCGCGCCAACACCTATCCGATGACCGCCGAGATGGCCTTGCGCCTCGGCGCCGCCGCCGGGCGGTTCTTCCGCCGCGACGGCAGCGCCGCGCATCGCGTGGTGATCGGCAAGGATACCCGCCTGTCGGGCTACATGCTGGAAAACGCGCTGACGGCGGGGCTGACCTCGACCGGCATGAACGTGCTGCTGCTCGGGCCGGTGCCGACGCCGGCGGTGGGGTTCCTCACCCGGTCGATGCGCGCCGATCTGGGCGTGATGATCTCGGCCAGCCACAATCCGCATACCGACAACGGCATCAAGTTCTTCGGCCCCGACGGCTTCAAGCTCTCCGACGAGGCGGAGCAGGAGATCGAGGCGATCCTGGCCGGCGAGGTGGCGCCGGTCGCGCCGGAGAATATCGGCCGGGCGAAGCGCATCGAGGACGGGCGCGGGCGCTATCAGGAATTCGTCAAGACCACCTTCCCGGCGGGGCTGCGGCTCGACGGGCTGAAGGTGGTGATCGACTGCGCCAACGGCGCCGCCTATCGCGCGGCGCCGGAAGTGCTGTGGGAACTCGGGGCCGAGGTGATCCCGGTGGGCGTCAATCCGAACGGCACCAATATCAACGAGAAATGCGGCTCCACCCATACCCAGACGGCGGCCGAGGCGGTTGTGGCGCATGGCGCGCATGTCGGCATCAGCCTCGACGGCGACGCCGACCGGGTGATGATCCTCGACCAGAACGGCGGGGTGGCGGATGGCGATCAGATCATGGCGCTGCTGGCCGCGCGCTGGGCCGAGGAGGGGCGGCTGCGCGGCGGCACGCTGGTGGCGACGGTGATGTCGAATCTCGGGCTGGAGCGGTTCCTCGCCGGGCGCGGGCTGCGGCTGGAGCGCACGGCGGTCGGCGACCGCTATGTGGTCGAGGCGATGCGGCGCGGCGGCTACAACCTCGGCGGCGAGCAGTCGGGCCATATCGTGATGACCGATTACGCCACCACCGGCGACGGCCTGATCGCCGGACTGCAATTCCTGGCCGAGATGGCGCGGACCGACCGCCCCGCCTCGGATCTGGTAAAAAGCTTCGAGACCGTGCCGCAGCTTCTGAAGAACGTGCGCTACGCCTCGGGAAAACAACCGCTTTCCGCCGGCTCCGTCCAGGCCCGCATCGCCGAGGCCGAGGCGCGGCTGAACGGCAAGGGCCGGGTGCTGATCCGCAAGTCCGGCACCGAACCGCTGATCCGCGTCATGGCCGAATGCGAGGACGAGGCGCTGCTGGTGCAGGAGGTCGACGGCATCGTCGCGGCGGTGGAAGCGGCGGTGTAGGTATGATGCATCCGGGAGGTTCAGTTTGGGACTGGCCGGATAGCGACTGGAAGCGCAGGAAGCTGACAGTCTCAGATCGGGTTTTCTGGTCTTATGCATGGTTGATTGCGACCCGCATTGTACAAAGGAAAAAGCTTCCTCTCGGCGCAAGAGAACGGAATCATATCGCGGTTCCTGATTTTTATCGGTTGTGCAAAGGCGAAAAGACTATCCGCTCTCTGGAACGGGATTTATTCCAGTCAATGCTTTCGGAGCCGTGTTGCCTGCACTGCGGTTCGACCGAGCGATTGACCAAGGACCACCTTATCCCTCGCTCGCGCGGCGGTGGCGGGGATGCTGAGAATATCGTGACCTGCTGTGCAAGGTGTAACAGCTCTCGTAGTAATTCCGATCTTATGCATTGGTATCGGAAGAGCCAGCGTTTCCCTTGCCTCGTGCTGATGCGTCAGTATCTGAAGATCTGCCATAAGTATGCTTCGCTGCTGGATTTGATGGATGTCGAGGTCGAGGAGGCTCTGAGGAGGGGGTTACCCTTCGATCCTGTAGCCTTACCGGAAAAATATCCAGCGTTGGAAAACCTGATCTACGACTGGCGAGATTGCCCTGGCTGAAGTTCAAGATGTCTGAACAAAAAGGGGCGCCCCGCAAGGCGCCCCCTCTGATACGAATGGCTGCGATCAGTTGCGCGACTTGTCGACCATCTTGCCCTTGGAGATCCAGGGCATCATCTCGCGCAGCTTGGCGCCGACC
>JBDHSR010000121.1:0-8534 GCA_039808305.1 Gemmobacter sp.
CGGGCGAGGCGCGCGCGCTGCCACAGCCGGCCGGCGATCACCCGGCCGGGGCGCGGGCCGGTACCGGGCAGGGGCTGGAACTCCCGCGCCTCCGCCGGGGGAAGCGGCGCCAGCGCGGGCAGGGGGCGGGCGCCCCCCTCGGCGATGCCGGCCTCCAGCGTTTGCAGGATCGTCTCCACCTCGCGCGGCTCGATCCGGCCATCGACCATGTGGCGGATCAGGCGGCGGCGCTGCTCGGCGCGCAGCCGCTCCATCGCCCCGGCCCAGTCGCGTTCCGGGGCATGGCGGCGCAGGAAGACCATGCTGGAGGCGCCGATCTCGCGCAGGTCGCGCGGCACCCGGTCGGCCCGGCGGCGGTCGGAGGCCTCAAATCCGTGATGCACCTGCGCCCCCGGCACCACCGCCGTCAGCCCGAGCGGCGCCAGCCGCAGCGCGACATCGGCATCGTCGAGATAGAAGCGATAGGCGGGGTCGAAGCCGCCCACCCGCAGCAGCGCCTCGCGGCGGAAGGCGCAGTTGGTGCCCACCGGCTTCACCGCGCGGCGGGGCGTGCCGGGATGCAGGCTGGGGCCGGGCGGCACCTCCAGCGGATGATCGGCGCCCGTCGCATCCGTCTCCGCCGCCTGCCACTGGAAGGAGATGCCGTTGCGCCCCCGGGTGAAGCCGGTCGCCGCCACCACGCGCGGATCGGCGAAGGCGGCGGCGAGGCGGCCGGCCCATGTGGGTTCCGCCACCGCGTCGTCGTCGATGAAGGCCACGATCTCGCCCCGCGCGAGGCTCAGGCCGATATTGCGCGCGGCGGAGATATTGCCGCCCGGATTGCCGGCGACAGCGCCCGTCCATCCCGCGTCGCGCAGCGCGGCGCAGCATTGCGCCGCCGCCTGCGGGTCTGCCACCACGCACAGCTCCAGCGCCGGGTGATCCTGCTGTTGCAGCGCCATCAGGCAGCGCCGCAGCGCCTCGGGCCGGCGCCAGCTCACCACGATCACGCTGATCGTGGGCAGCCCGCTCATGCCATCGCGGCCAGCATGGCCTCGATGCGCGGCACGTCCTCGGGGTTGTTCAGCTCCCAGAACTGCCGGCCCTGCGCCTGCACCTCGACGCAGAGGACGGCGCGGCCCTGTTCGAGGAAACGGAGCTGCTCCAGCCCCTCCAGCACTTCCAGCGGGCCGACCGGCCAGCTCGGATAGGCCCGCAGCGCGCGGGGGCGATAGGCGTAGACGCCGACATGGTGGAAGACCGGGGTCGGCTCGTCCTCGCCATAATTTTTGCCGGTATAGGGGATGACCTCTTTCGAGAAATAGAGCGCGCGGCCGCCCGCGCCGAAGACGGCGGTGGTGCCGCCGACCCGGCCCGCCCGGCGGTCGGCGAGGAAGCTCGCCACCGCGCGGCCGTCGCAGCGCAGCACCGGCGTCGCGATGTCGGCCTGCGGATCGGCGCGCAGGCCCGCGATCAGATCCTCCACGAACCAGGCGGGGGTCAGCGGCGCGTCGCCTTGCAGGTTCACCACCATCTCGAAGCCGGGCAGCTTGGCCGCCACCTCGGCGCAGCGCTCGGTGCCGTTCTGGCAGGCGGAGGAGGTCATCACCACCTCGGCGCCGAAGCTTTCGGCATGGGCCTTGATGCGGTCGTCATCGGTGGCCACCACCACCCGGTCGACGCCCTTCACGCGCTGCGCGGCCTCCCAACTGCGGCGGATCAGGGTCTTTTCCCCGTCCGGCCCCTTCAGCGAAACCAGCGGCTTGCCGGGATAGCGGGTCGAGGCGTAGCGGGCGGGAATGGCCAGAAGGACGCTCACTTCTTCAGCTCCACGCCGGGGGCGTAGGCGATGAAGAACGGGTTGTCCCAGCCCGGCTTGCCATAGGCGAGCGGTGTGTGGTCGTCGAAGCGCACCACATGGCCGCCCGCGCCGCGCAGCACGGCGTCGCCCGCCGCGGTGTCCCATTCCATCGTGCGGCCGAGCCGGGGGTAAAGATCGGCCTCGCCGGTCGCCACCAGGCAGAATTTCAGCGAAGACCCGGCCGAGCGGCTGTCCTTCACCTTGTATTTGTTGATATATTCATCCGTCGCCGCGTCGCGGTGCGACTTGGAGGCCACCACCATCAGCGCGTCGTTGTCCGGCGCCGAGACCTCGATCCGCCGCAGGTTGCCGGGCTTGTCCTTGTCGAGCGCGCCGGTCTCCTCCACCGCCGTGCCATCGGTCTGGGTGTAGAACAGCCGGCCCTGCGCCGGGGCATAGACCACGCCGCGCAGCGGCACGCCGTTCTCCACATAGGCGATGTTCACGGTGAAGTCGCCGCGCCGCTGGATGAACTCCTTGGTGCCGTCGAGCGGATCGACGATCAGGAAGGTCTGCGCGCTCAGCGCATGGCTCGCCGCCTGTTCCTCGGTGATGAGCGTCACCTCGGGGAACTCCGCCCGCAGCCCGGCCGAGATCAGCGCGTCCGCCGCCTCGTCCGCCAGGGTCACCGGCGAGGAATCGCCCTTGGCCTTCACCTCGAAATCCGGGGAGTTGTAGACCTCCATGATCCGGTCGCCGGCCTGAAGCGCGAGGCGGCGGATGACGGGGACGAGGCGGTTGAAATCCATCTTGGGCTCCGGCGGGCAGCTTGAGTTGCGTGAAATGTCGATCCCCCTTATCATCGCTCGTCAAGGGAACGGCAAGATTTCCCGGCGATGGTCGCAGCAGCGTTCCGGGCGAAAGAGGTGGACATGTTCCAGGTCGAGCAACCGCGCAGCGGCTTCGGCGCGCTGGTGAACACGGCGGAGCTGATCTTCCACGTCGCCGTGCGCAACGTGCGCAAGGGCCATGGCAATGCCGTCATCGGCCTGCTGATGAACATCGCGCAGACGGTGCTGCTGATCGTGATGTTCTACGTCATCACCAATATCCTCGGCGGATCGCGCGGCAGCCTGATCCGGGGGGACCGGGTGCTCAACGTGATGTCGGGCATCTTCATGTTCATGACCTTCAACAAGACGATGGGCGGCGTTCTCGGCGCGGACGGCCCGACCTCCTCGATGATGCTGCATGCGCCGATGAACACGCTGGTCTCCATCCTCTCGGCGATGATGAGCGCGCTTTACCTCCAGGTCCTGTCGGCGGCGGTGGTGCTTTACGCCTATCACGCCCTGATGGGGCCGATCACCATCCTCGATCCGGTGGGGGCGATCGGCATGCTGCTGCTGTCCTGCTTCGCGGGGGCGGGGGTGGGCATGCTGTTCCGCGCCGCGCGTCCCTGGGCGCCGGAGGTGATCCAGATCGTGAGCCAGGTCTTCATGCGGGCCAACATGATCGCCTCGGGCAAGATGTTCCTCGCCAATTCCGCCCCGGCGCGGCTGCGGGCCTGGTTCGACTGGAACCCGCTGTTCCATACCATCGACCAGGGGCGCGGCTTCATCTTCCTGAACTACAACCCGCATTTCACCTCGATCGAGTATCCGCTGAAGGTGACGGTGGTCTGCATCGTCATCGGGCTGATGGGAGAGCATTTCACCGGCAAGCACATGTCGCTGAGCTGGGGGGCCAGGCGGTGATCCGCGCGCTGGCCCTGCTGTTGCTGCCGCTGGCCGCGCAGGCCGAGACGCTGCCCGCGCTGCATGAGGTGACCGGCGTCGCGGCGGGGGATGTGCTGAACATCCGGGCCGAACCCTCGGCCTCGGCCGCGCGGCTGGGCGCGCTCGCCCCCGGCGCGGCGGGGGTGGAGGTGACCGCGCTGTCCCCGGACGGCCGCTGGGGGCGGGTGAATGCGGGCGAGGCCGCCGGCTGGGTGGCGATGCGCTACCTCGCCCGGCAGGCCGGACCGGGCTGGGACAGCCTCGCCGCCCCGCTGGCCTGTTCCGGCACGGAACCCTTCTGGTCGGCGGATTACGATCCGGCGGCGCGCGCCTTCACCCTGCGCACTCCCGAAGATCCGGCGGGCCGGCGGCTGGATGTCCTGTGGCACCGGGCCACCGCCGGCCGTTCCGGCCGGATCGGCGTCCTGCTGCCGGAGGGCTTCGCCCTGCTCGCCGCCGAGGATTGTTCCGACGGCATGAGCGACCGGGCCTATGGCCTTTCGATCAGCCTCTTTCCCGCCGCCGGCCTCGCGGCGGAAGGGGCGGCGGCGGGCCTTTCGGGCTGCTGCTCGCTCGCCCGCTGAGACCGGGCGGCAACGCCGCGAATGCGTAGAAAAATCCCCCCGACGCCGTGCTTGCAGCGCTGCGAGCCCCTGCCTATATACGCCCGGAAGCCGGTCGGGACGCGGGCCGCGTTCCGGCTGCTCGACTGGGATCGGGGACGGAGGCCTCATCAGGCTCCGCCTCCACAACATCGCCGAAAGAAGAGGTAGCAATATGGCCAAAGTCATCGGGATCGACCTCGGGACCACGAACTCCTGCGTCGCCATCATGGACGGGTCGCAGCCGCGCGTCATCGAGAACTCCGAAGGGGCGCGCACCACCCCCTCCATCGTGGGCTTTACCGAAAACGAACGTCTGGTCGGCCAGCCCGCCAAGCGGCAGGCGGTCACCAACCCCACCAACACCGTCTTCGCCGTCAAACGCCTGATCGGCCGCCGCGTCGGCGAGCCGGAGGTGGAGAAGGACAAGAAGCTCGTCCCCTATGCCATCGTGAACGGCGGCAATGGCGACGCCTGGGTCGAGGTGCGCGGCGAGAAATATTCGCCGGCGCAGGTCTCGGCCATGATCCTTCAGAAGATGAAGGAAACCGCCGAATCCTATCTGGGCGAGACGGTCACCCAGGCCGTGATCACCGTGCCGGCCTATTTCAACGACGCGCAGCGCCAGGCCACCAAGGACGCGGGCAAGATCGCCGGTCTTGAAGTCCTGCGCATCATCAACGAGCCGACGGCGGCCGCGCTGGCCTACGGGCTCGACAAGAAGGACACCAAGACCATCGCCGTCTACGACCTCGGCGGCGGCACCTTCGACATCACCATCCTGGAGATCGACGACGGTCTCTTCGAGGTGAAATCGACCAATGGCGACACCTTCCTCGGTGGCGAAGACTTCGACATGCGGATCGTCAACTACCTGGCTGACGAGTTCAAGAAAGAGCATGGCGTCGACCTGACGCAGGACAAGATGGCCCTGCAACGCCTGAAGGAAGCCGCCGAGAAGGCCAAGATCGAGCTCAGCTCCTCCAGCCAGACCGAGATCAACCAGCCGTTCATCTCGATGGACCGCAACTCGGGCACGCCGCTGCACATGGTCATGAAGCTGACCCGCGCCAAGCTGGAAAGCCTTGTCGACGATCTGATCAAGAAGTCGATGAAGCCCTGCCAGGCGGCGCTGAAGGATGCCGGCCTCTCGACCTCGGACATCGACGAGGTGGTGCTGGTCGGCGGCATGACCCGCATGCCGCGCGTGATCGAGGAAGTGACCAAGTTCTTCGGCAAGGAGCCGCACAAGGGCGTCAACCCCGATGAGGTGGTGGCGCTGGGCGCGGCCATCCAGGCCGGCGTGCTGCAAGGCGACGTGAAGGATGTGGTGCTGCTCGACGTGACGCCGCTGTCGCTCGGCATCGAGACGCTGGGCGGCGTGTTCACCCGCCTGATCGACCGCAACACCACCATCCCGACCAAGAAATCGCAGGTGTTCTCGACCGCCGAGGACAACCAGAACGCGGTGACGATCCGGGTGTTCCAGGGCGAGCGCGAGATGGCGGCCGACAACAAGCTGCTGGGCCAGTTCAACCTGGAAGACATCCCCCCCGCCCCGCGCGGCATGCCGCAGATCGAGGTGACCTTCGACATCGACGCGAACGGCATCGTCTCGGTCTCGGCCAAGGACAAGGGCACCGGCAAGTCGCAGAACATCACGATCCAGGCGTCCGGGGGCCTCTCCGACGACGAGATCGACAAGATGGTCCGCGACGCCGAGGCCAATGCCGAGGCCGACAAGAAGCGCAAGGAACTGGTCGAGGCCCGCAACCAGGGCGAAAGCCTGCTGCATTCGACCAAGAAGTCGCTGGCCGAGCACAGCGACAAGGTGGATCCGTCCACCGTCGAGGTGATCGAGCTGGCCATGGGCGCGCTGGAGGAAACCCTCAAGTCCGAGGATGCGGGCAAGATCCGCGGCGGCATCCAGAACCTCACCGAAGCCGCGATGAAGCTCGGCGAGGCGATCTACAAGGCGCAGGCGGCGGAAGCCGATGGCGCCGGCGAGGATGGTCCGCGTTCGGTCGATGACGACATTGTCGACGCCGATTTCGAGGATCTCGGCGAAGACAAGCGCAAGTGACACCGCGCGATACGGGGAAGGGGCGGTCCGGCGACGGGCCGCCCCTCGCCGATAGGGGATGATCCATGGCGAAACGTGACTATTACGACGTGCTCGGTGTCTCGCGCGGGGCCTCGGCCGAAGAGCTGAAGAAGGCCTACCGCCAGAAGGCCAAGGAGCTGCACCCCGACCGCAACGCCGACAACCCGAATGCCGAGGCCCAGTTCAAGGAAGTGAACGAGGCCTATGACATCCTGAAGGATGCCGAGAAGAAGGCGGCCTACGACCGCTACGGCCACGCGGCCTTCGAGGGCGGCATGGGCGGTGGCGGTGGCGGCCCGCGCGGCGGCTTCAGCGGCAATGGCGATTTCGCCAGCGCCTTCTCGGACGTGTTCGAGGATCTGTTCGGCGATTTCATGGGCGGCCGCGGCGGTGGCGGGGCGCGCTCGCGGGCGCAGCGCGGGTCGGACCTGCGCTACAACCTGCGCGTGACGCTGGAGGAAGCCTACAAGGGCGTCCAGAAGACCATCAACGTGCCGACCTCGGTGCCCTGCGACGCCTGCCACGGCACCGGCGCCGAGGGCGGCGCGGAGCCGGTCACCTGCCCGACCTGCTCGGGTCTCGGCAAGGTGCGGGCGCAACAGGGCTTCTTCACGGTCGAACGCACCTGTCCCACCTGCAACGGCATGGGACAGATGGTGAAGAACCCCTGCAAGGTCTGCCAGGGCGGCGGCCGGATCGAGAAGGACCGGGCGCTGTCGGTCAATATCCCCGCCGGGGTCGAGACCGGCACCCGCATCCGCCTTGCCGGCGAGGGCGAGGCGGGGCTGCGCGGCGGTCCGACGGGCGATCTCTACATCTTCATCGAGGTGCGCGAACACCCGATCTTCCAGCGCGACGGGGTGCACCTGTTCTTCCGCGTGCCGGTGCCGATGGCCACCGCCGCCATGGGCGGCGAGGTCGAGGTGCCGACGATCGATGGCGGGCGGAGCCGCGTGAAGGTGCCGGCGGGCAGCCAGACCGGCAAGCAGATGCGGCTGCGCGGCAAGGGCATGCCCGCGCTGCGCGGCGGCGGCACGGGCGACCTGCTGATCGAGCTGGTGGTGGAAACCCCGGTCAACCTGACCGCGCGGCAGAAGGAACTGCTGCGCGAGTTCGAGAAGCTGTCGGAGGAGAACAACCCCGAGGCCACCTCCTTCTTCAAGAAGGTGAAAAGCTTCTGGGACGGGATGAAGAGCTGAAAAGGGCGCCCTCGGGCGCCCTTTCGCCTGCTGGGGTCAGTCGGTGACCGCGAAGCCATGCGCGGCGAAGATGCCGTCCGCCGTCGCGCCCGACAACGCCTCGTAGAACGCCTTGTCGGCGGCATCGGCCGCCCCCGTCAGCAGCGCGGCCGGATAGACGATCGGCTTGTGGCTGTCGGCCGGGAAGGTGCCGACCACGGTGACATGATCGTCCGCCGCCGCGTCGGTGGCATAGACGATGCCATAGGGCGCCTCGCCCGAGGAGACCAGCGCCAGCGCCGCCCGCACATTGTCGGCCTGCGCCACCGCGGGCTCCACCGCCTGCCACTGGCCCAGATGCTCCAGCGCCGCCTTGCCGTATTGGCCCGCCGGCACCGAATCGACCAGCGCCATGGCGAGCTTGCCGTCGCCCAGCAGCGCCTTCAGGTCGAGGCCCGGCCCGATCTCCACCGGCGCGGCATCGCCATGGCCCACCAGAACCAGCGTATTGCCCAGCAGATCGGCGCGCTGGCCCCCGGCCACCAGCCCGGCCTTCTCCACCTCGTCCATCCAGTTCACGGCGGCGGAGATGAAGATGTCGGCCGGCGCGCCCTCGATGATCTGCTTGGCGAGCTGGTTGGAGCCGGCATAGGAGATCGTCACCGTATTGCCGGTCTCGGCCTGGAAGCCGGCGGCGACCTCGTCCAGCGCGTTCTTCATCGAGGCGGCGGCGAAGACCACCACCTCCTCGGCGGCGGCCTGAAGCGGCAGGCCGAAGGCGAGCGCCGCGCCCAGAAGCAGGCGGCTGCGGAAAGGGATGGTCATGGCTCCTCCGTTCGATATGGTCCGTCGGGAATATTGCCGGGCGGATCGCGCGGCGCAAGGGTTATTTCCGATGGGGGATAACGCCGGGCCGAAGCGCTTGGAGGAGATCGGGCAGGGGGGCTTTCCGCCCCCCTCTTGGCCTGCGGCCAATTCACCTCCCGAGGATATTTGGAGACAGAAAATGAACAAGGGCGCGCTTCCCTCCATTTTCTGTCCGAAAATATCCTCGGGGGGAGGCCCGAAGGGCCGTGGGGGGCAGACAGCCCC
>JBDHSR010000122.1:0-8520 GCA_039808305.1 Gemmobacter sp.
CGATCCATCACGTCGATGTCGCGGATGGTCACGACGCCGCTGGAGATGAACACCACCAGCCCCAGCCAGACGACGAAGGCGATCCCGGTGGTGATCAGCGCCTTGCGCCCCACCATGTAATCGGCCGGCGCCGATTTCGGCGTGCCGGGCACCACCTCGCCCGCATCGGCCTGCGAGGTGAAGCGCACCGGCAGCACCAGGAAGAACACCATGAACCAGGTCACGGCGAACAGGATCAGCGCGGCGGTGATCGACATCAGACCTGCTCCAGCTCCACGAGGCAGCCGTTGAAATCCTTCGGATGCAGGAACAGCACCGGCTTGCCATGCGCCCCGATCTTCGGCTCGCCCGAGCCCAGCACCCGCGCGCCCGCCGCCTCCAGCCGGTCGCGCGCGGCGAGGATGTCCTCCACCTCGTAGCAGATATGGTGGATGCCGCCCGCCGGGTTCTTCTCCAGAAAGCCCGCGATCGGGGAATTCTCGCCCAGCGGATAAAGCAGTTCGATCTTGGTGTTCGGCAGCTCGATGAAGACCACGGTCACGCCATGGTCCGGCTCGTCCTGCGGCGCGCGGACGGCGGCGCCCAGCGTGTCGCGGTATTGCGCGGCGGCGGCCTCCAGATCCGGCACCGCAATGGCCACATGGTTCAGACGTCCGATCATGCTTCGCTCCTCAGGCTGGGTCCGCCCCCTTATGCGGCGGGACGGCGGACGAGGCAAGGCGGCGGCGATTCACCCTCCGTTAGGGGATTTCTGCTTGGCTGGGGTGATCCCCCATCCCGGAGGTTCGCCATGCCCGAGACCCGCCCCGCCGATCCGCTGCACCTGCCCCCCGTCATCGGGGCGGCCGAGGGCCCGCCGCTGCGCGGCCTCACCCTGCTCGCGGTGGAGGACAGCCGCTTCGCCTGCGACGCGCTGCGGCTGATGAGCCAGCGGTCGGGCGCGCGGCTCAGACGGGCCGAATCGCTCGCGGCGGCGCGGCGGCATCTGTGTTGCTACCGGCCGGATCTGGTGATCGTCGATCTCGGCCTGCCCGATGGCCGGGGAGAGACGCTGATCCGCGAGATCGCGCTGCGCGCGCCGTGCCGCCCGCGGATCCTCGGCCTCAGCGGCGATCCGTCGGGCCGCGCCGCCGCGCTGGCGGCGGGGGCGGACGGGTTTCTGGAAAAGCCCCTCGCGGGCCTCGCCGCCTTCCAGTCGGCGGTGCTGCGGCTCACCGGCGGCGTGCCCGGGCCGGAGGGGGCCGAGGATCCGGTGCCGCCCGATCCGCTCGCCCTGCATGACGATCTGCGCCACGCGGCCGACCTGCTGCAAGCGGCGCCGGATTATGTGGCGGGCTTCGTCGAGGGCGTGGCGCGCGAGGCAAGGGATACGGCACTGGCCCGCGCCGCGCATCTGGCGCGCGGCTCGGGCCGCGGCAGGGCCGATCTCGCCGCCCTGCTCGCGGCAAGGCTCGCCGTCCCGCCCGGCCCGCTCCTGGCGCCGCGCGACCCCGGCCGATGACCGGGCCGCTAGCCCTGCTGCCGGCACTCCTGAAGGATCGCCGCTTCCGCATCGCCCGTGCCATGCAGCAGCATCGCCGTCTCGCCCTTGGTCCACCAGACATAGGGCTGCGCCGGATCGGCGCCGACATAGCGCGCGCCGGAGGCGCTGACCGCGATCTCGAACCCGATCTGCCGCCCCTCGATCCCGACCACCGCGAAACCGCCGTCACCGGCGTTGATATAGGTCGCCTCCACCCGCGCGCCACGCTCGCAAAGGTAGGTGACGGTGGTGATCCGCGCCGGTTCGGCGGCCAGCGGCACAGCGAGAAACGCCGTGAAGAACGCAACGCAACCCATGGTTTTCATGTCATAATCCCGCACAGAACCTCAAAGCGCCGGATCGGCGGCGGCGCGCACCAGCCCGGTCAGATCCGACAGTTTCTCGCGCTGCCGCCCGTCCGGGCTGAAATTCCCCGGCTCCAGCCAGGCCCGGAACGCCTCGCGCAGCCCCGGCCATTCGCTGTCGATGACCGAGAACCAGGCGGTGTCGCGGTTGCGCCCCTTCACGATCATGTGCTGGCGGAACACGCCCTCGAAGCTGAAGCCGAGCCGCTGCGCCGCCCGCCGCGAGGCGAGGTTGGCCGCGTTGCATTTCCATTCGTAGCGCCGGTAGCCCGCCTCGAAGGCCCAGCGCATCATCAGGAACATGGCCTCGGTCGCCGCCCGGGTCCGCTGCAATTCCGGGGCGAGGCAGATATGGCCGACCTCGATCACGCCATGGGTCTGGTCGATCCGCAGGAAGGAGGCGACGCCGCCGAAATGCCCGGTCTCCAGGTTGCGGATGGCGAGAAAGACCGGATCGCGGCTGGTCTCGCGGTCCTTGACCCAGCGGTGATAGGCCGCCGCGCCGGAGAAGGGCCCGTAGGGCATGTAGTCCCAGAGCCGGTCGTCGCTGCTGACCGCGCGGTAGAGATCGCCGGAATGGGCATCGGCCTCCAGCGGCTCCAGCCGCGCCCAGCGCCCCTCCAGCACCACGCCCGCCGGATGCGGCGGCGCCTTGAAATCCGCCAGTTGCGCCTGCCCCGCCATGCCATTCCTCCCGGCCTTTCCCGGGGCGAGGTTATGCCCGGCCCCGGCCGAGCGCAACCGGCTGTCTCAACGCAGCAATCCCGGATCGTCGCCCATGTCGAGCCCGGGGAACACCGCCCCCTCCAGCACCGCCCGGTCGAAGCCGTAAAGCCCGCGCATCGCCCAGGCGGCCCAGCCGCGCACGTCGGAGGTGGGCATCAGGTCGCGCCGGTCGTAAAGCGCCGCCTCCTCCAGCCCCGGCCAGCGGCCGAGCACCCGCCCGCCCTTCAGCGCGCCGCCGGCCAGCAGCATCGCGCCGCCGGTGCCGTGATCGGTGCCGCGCGTGCCGTTCTCGGCCACGGTGCGGCCGAACTCGGTCATCGCCAGCAGCGTCGTGCGGTCCCAGACCGGGCCGAGATCGTCGCGCAGCCGCAGGATCAGCCGCTCCAGCCCGCGGAGATTGCCGCCCAGCCCCGGTTTCTGCTGGCGATGGGTATCCCAGCCGGAAAGCGAGAAGGCCGCGATCCGGGTATCCCCGCGCAGCCGTTCGGCGGCGAACCCGGCCAGCCCGTCGACCTCGGCGAAGCGGCGGGCGGCCTTCCCCGCCGGCTGCGCCATTCCGTCGTCCTCCCCCTCGTCCGCGATGCCGGCGGCAAGGTCCATCGCAGCACCTCCGGCCTGCTGGAACAGCGGATCGTCGTGGAAGACCTGTTCCAGCAGCAGCCGGCTCTGCGGCGAGAGGGCGAGCTTCAGCTCCGGCGTCCAGCTGCGCACCGCCGCCGCGCCGGCCAGCAGCGGCTGCGCCTCGCGGCCGACGGCATAGGCGGTTTCCGACCGCAGGCCCGGCACCGCTTGGAGCATCCGGTTCAGCCAGCCGTCGCGCACCTCCGGCTGCGGCACGTCGAGGCCGGTGCCGGCCTCCAGGATGTCCTGCCCGTCGAAATGGCTGCGCTTGTCGCGATAGGGGGTGGAGGTGGCATGGACGACCGCCAGCTCGCCCTTCTGCCAGAGCGGCATCAGCCCGCCCAGCGCGGCATGCAGCGCGAAATAGCCGTCGAGCGGGGTCGCCCCGGTCTCCTGCCCGAGCGTCGGGCGATAGCGGGCGAAAAGCGGGTCGGCCAGCGGCTGCACCACGTCGAGCCCGTCCATCGCGCCGCGCAGGATGACGACGACCAGCCGGTTCTCGCCCAAAGCCGGCGCGCCGGAGGCGAAGGTCACCGTGGTGAGCCAGGGATGCGCCGCCGCCGAACAGCCCAGCAGCCCCGCCGCCCCGGCGCGGAGGAACAGCCTGCGGGTGATCTCTGCCATCTGCCTCTCCTCTCAGCGTCTGTTGAACTCGGGCGCGGACAGGACGAGCCCCACCCCCTCGCGCAGGGTTTCGGACCGGCCCGCCGCCACCGACAGCACCTCGGAGCCGAGCGAGCCGAGGCAGCGCCGCGCCATCTCGCGCGGGTCGGGCAGCGGGCGTTTCAGCAGCTGTTCCGGCGTCTCCATCGCCCAGGCGATGCGGGCGCCGAGGCCCTGCGGCGTGATCCAGGCGCCGATCTCCTCGGGCCAGCCGTCCGGGCCGGCCGGCGCCGCCCAAGCCTGGCCCATCCCGCGCAGCGGCTCGATCAGCCGGCGGCGGAACGGCTTCGGGGCGAGCGCCATCACCGCCGCCCCGTCGAGGCCCAGCGCCCTGAGGCTCGCCATGACGAACTCGATCGGCTGGCGCGCCTTCGCCATCGGGGCCGCGAAGGCCCCCGCGTCGCGCAGCATCACCTCGTAGACCGGCAGGAGCGCGGTATCGGCGGCCAGATAGGCCGCCGCCATCCGCTCGACCAGCGCCGGGTCGGGGCTGTCCGACAGGAAATGCACGGCGAGCTTGCGGCTCAGATGCCGCGCGGTGTCGGGCCGCCGCGCGAGATCGGCCAGCACCGCCTCGACCGGGGCCAGCCCCTCGCCGGAATAGCTCTGGCCCAGCACGGTCTCCGCCCCCGGCTCGGCCCGCCGGGGCTGGAACACCATGCCCTTATGGGGCTCGTGGGTGACCCCGGTCAGCAGTTCCGCCAGTTGCCGCACATCCTCCTGCGCATAGGCGGCGCCGACGCCCAGCGTATGCAGCTCGATCGCCTCGCGCGCCAGATTCTCGTTCAGCCCGACGCCGCGCTTGCGCCCCGCCCGGGAATTCGGCCCGATCGAGGCGTTCTGGTCGAGATAGAGCAACATCGCCGGATGCAGCAGCGCCGCACGCAGCAGGTCGGCGAAACGGCCCGCCAGATGCGGGCGGACGGCATGTTCGTGCAGCCCGCCGACCAGCTCCAGGTCGGAGCGGTAGCGGACGCCCGTGGTGAAATGGTCCGACCAGAACCAGGCCAGCCGCTCGCGGAACCCGTCGGGCGAATCGAGGCCGCGGGCGATCAGGCGGCGCGCGAAGGCTTCGCTCTGCCGGGCGACGACCTTCAGCGCGCGGTCGTATTCGGGACGCCGGCTGCGGTCTTTGCGCCAGGCGCGCCGCAGCAGCGCCGCCTCGCCCTGCCGCTCCAGCATCTCCCGCGGGCCGGGCGCGGGCCAGAGCGCCGCGCCGCTGTCGGGACCGGCGAGCAGAGCCAGCATCGCTTCGGCGGTGACGGGCGCGCCCTCGGGCAGCGGCAGGCCATGACCATAGCGGAAAGCGGCAATATCGGCGGGATCGGGCATCGGTCACCTCTGCGCGGCGGCAGGGCAAAAGATAGGGGCGTTGGCTTCCCCCGGCAAGGTTGCCGGGGGCCGCGCCCGGTCGCGGCCGATCACGCCTCGGTGTGGGCAGGGGTCAGAAGCGGAAACCGTGCGGATAGTCGTGCAGCCCGTCGAAATCGGCCTTGCCGATCTCCATCCCCTGCGCGCGGAACACGGCGAAGGCCATGCTGGCATGGAAGACGAAGTTCGGCATGCCGAACAGATGCAGGAAATCGGCCCCGGTCTGGTCGAGTTCGGCGAAGCCCGCGCGGTGGCGGATATGCCGGGCCTCGGCGCCAGCGAAGGCGGCGGGGTCGAGCCCGGCCAGCGCGCCCCGCGCCGCGACCAGACGGCGGCCGAGGCCGATGCGGTCCATCCCCTGCTCGGCGATGACCGGCGGCTCCTCCCCCGCCAGCGGGAAGGCCACCCGCAGCGCGAAGCCCGCCGCCGTCGTGACCTGCTGCGCGCCCGAGAACATGTCGGGCGCGAGGCGGGCGGCCAGAACCTGCTCGCGCCCGGCGGTGCGGTCGACCAGAAGGGCGAGACGGTCGAGATAGTGCAGGAAAACCGGCACGGAGGCGGAATAGAGCGGCGGGGTCATGTCAATGCCTTCTTTACTTTTGTTCCGGTATTGTTCAGGTTGATTGCCTGACCCGGGATGCGCGACATGTTGGACATGGGATCGAGTGCTGCACAAGACCTTCGGCAGTTCCTGGCGGGCGACCGCTATGGCTGCGTCATGGCCGATCCGCCCTGGCGGTTCGAGAACCGCACCGGCAAGGTGGCGCCCGAGCACAAGCGGCTGTCGCGCTACCCGACCATGACGCTCGATGAAATCTGCGGCTTGCCGGTGGCCGAGCATCTGGAGGAGCGGGCGCATTGCTACCTCTGGGTGCCCAACGCGCTGCTGCCCGACGGGCTGCGGGTGCTGTCGGCCTGGGGGTTCGAATACAAGTCGAACCTGATCTGGCACAAGGAGCGCAAGGATGGCGGCTCGGACGGGCGCGGGGTCGGCTTCTACTTCCGCAACGTCACCGAGGTGATCCTGTTCGGCACGCGCGGCAAGAGCGCCCGCACCCTGGCACCGGGGCGGCGGCAGGTGAATTTCCTGTCCACCCGCAAGCGCGAGCATTCCCGCAAGCCCGACGAGCAATACGAGATCATCGAGGCCTGTTCCTGGGGCCCCTATCTCGAACTGTTCGGGCGCGGGGTGCGCGAGGGCTGGACGGTCTGGGGCAATCAGGCCGATGCCGATTACAAGCCCTCGTGGAAGACCTATTCCTACAATTCCGCGGCCGAATAGACCTCAGCCCGCGAGGATCGCCGCCGGCAGGCCGATCAGCAGCAGCGGGCAGGGATTGCCGACGCCGCGCGCCACCCGGTCCTCCAGCTTGGCCCAATGCGTCGTCGCCGGGCCGAACTTGTCGGCGGTGAACTTGCGGCTGAAGGCCTCGGCGAAATCCGCCCCGCGCGCCACCTGCCCCGCCACCACGCGGCGCTGCGCCGCGGTGCGGGCGCCGAGGCCCAGCCGCTCCACATCCGCCTCGCCCGCCAGCCCCTGCGCGCGCAACCAGCCGAGGATCCGGCCCGGCAGCGCCTCCTGCATCGACCGGCCGCGCGTCACGACGATGCCGAGGCTGATCGCCGACAGCGCGTGCAGGCGCTGGAAATTCTCCAGATCGCGGTCGAAGAACGGATCCTTGTTGTTCCACTCGATCTCCAGCGCCAGCGCGCCGGCGGGGGTGAACCGGACATGATCGACCTCGTGGCTCACCGCCTCGCGCGGGATGCCGTCGACGATGGTCTGCACGCTGAACTTGTGCTTGCGCCAGCCGGCTTCGGCCAGCGCATGCCGCAGCCGCTGGGTCTGGCCGCTTTCGCCGCCGCCGCCGCCCACCACCTCCGCCATCTCGATGCGGAAGGCGGCCAGCGCCGCCCCGATCTCCGCCAGCGCCTGCGGGAAATCGTGGCTCAGGATCGCCTCGGCGTGGTTCCGCGCCAGAACGTCGAAGCCGGCGGCGCGCAGCGCGGCCAGCATCAGGCGTCCTTCGGCACCACGCGCAGGCGCAGTTCGCGCAACTGTTCGTTGGTCGGCTCCGACGGCGCGTTCATCAGCAGATCCTCGGCGCGCTGGTTCATCGGGAACATGATGACCTCGCGGATGTTCTGCTCGTCGGCCAGCAGCATCACCGCCCGGTCGATGCCCATGGCGCAACCGCCATGCGGGGGGGCGCCGTATTTGAACGCCTTGACCATGCCGCCGAAGCGCTTGTCGACCTCGCTGTTGGGATAGCCCGCCAGCTCGAAAGCGCGATACATGATCTCCGGCTTGTGGTTGCGGATGCCGCCCGAGATCAGCTCGTAACCGTTGCAGGCCAGATCGTATTGATAGGCGTGAACGCTGAGCGGATCGCCGTTCAGCGCCTCCATCCCGCCTTGCGGCATCGAGAACGGGTTGTGGCTGAAATCAATCTTGCCGTCGTCGGTTTTCTCATACATCGGGAAATCGACGATCCAGGCGAAGCGGAAGGTGTCGGTCTCCGCCAGCCCCAGCTCGCGGCCGATCTCGTTGCGGGCGCGGCCGGCGAAACCCTCGAACTGCTCCGGCTTGCCGCCGAGGAAGAAGGCCGCGTCGCCGAGGCCGAGGCCGAGCTGCTGGCGGATCGCCTCGGTCCGTTCCGGGCCGATATTCTTGGCCAGCGGGCCGGCCGCCTCCATGGCGCCGCCCTCGGCCTCGCGCCAGAAGATATAGCCCATGCCCGGCAGGCCCTCTTTCTGCGCATAGGCGTTCATCCGGTCGCAGAACTTGCGGCTGCCGCCGGTCGGCGCGGGGATGGCGCGGATCTCGGTACCCTCGTTCTCCAGCAGTTTCGCGAAGACCGCGAAGCCGGAGCCGCGGAAATGGTCGGACACCACCTGCATCCGGATCGGGTTGCGCAGGTCGGGCTTATCGGAGCCATACCACAGCATCGAGTCGCGATAGGCGATGCGCGGCCAGTCGGCGGGTACCTTGCAATCGGGGCGGAACTCCTCGAACAACCCCTGGATGACCGGCTGCACGGCGGCGAACACGTCCTCCTGCTCGACAAAGCTCATCTCGATGTCGAGCTGGTAGAAATCGGTAGGGCTGCGGTCGGCGCGCGGGTCCTCGTCGCGGAAGCAGGGGGCAATCTGGAAGTAGCGGTCGAAGCCCGCCACCATGATCAATTGCTTGAACTGCTGCGGCGCCTGCGGCAGGGCGTAGAACTTGCCCGGATGCAGCCGCGACGGCAC
>JBDHSR010000123.1:0-8515 GCA_039808305.1 Gemmobacter sp.
CAGAACTCTCCGGTCTGGAAGATGGCGATGGACTGGAAGATCGCCTTCCCGCTGCACCCGGAATACCGCACCCTGCCGATGGTCTGGTATGTGCCGCCGCTGTCGCCGATCCAGAACGCGGCCGAAGCCGGCCGGATCGCCGCGCAGGACAACATGCCCGACGTGGCCTCGCTGCGCATCCCGGTGCGCTATCTCGCCAACATGCTGACCGCCGGCGACGAGAAGCCGGTGGTCGCCGCGCTGGAGCGGATGCTGGCGATGCGCGCCTATATGCGGGCCAAGACGGTGGACGGCGTGGTCAATATCGGCGTCGCCAAGCGTGTCGGCCTGACGCCACGGCAGATCGACGAGATGTATCAGCTGCTCGCCATCGCCAATTACGAGGACCGCTTCGTCATCCCCACCACCCACCGCGAGCTGGTGGAAGACGCCTACGACCTGAAGGGCGGCTGCGGCTTCACCGATGGCAACGGCTGTTCCTCGGGCTCGACCGGCAAGTCGCTGTTCGGCGGCGGAAAGCGGTTCCGCGCCCCCACGGAGTTCCTGTCATGATCAGCCTCAAGGCGTTTTCCGCCCTCCTGTCCTACCCCACCGCCGAACTGCTGGAGGCCATCCCGGCGATCCGTCAGGCGCTGCACGACGAGGGCCTGTTCGGCCCGCACCGGCTGGCGACGCTCGATCCGCTCTTGGACCGGCTGGCCGGCGCGGATCTGATCGACGCGCAGGAGGGCTATGTCCTTCTGTTCGACCGCTCGCGCACGCTGTCGCTGAACCTGTTCGAGCATGTCCATGGCGAAAGCCGCGATCGCGGCGGCGCCATGGTCGACCTGCTGGAAACCTACCGCGCCGGCGGCTTCGACCTGGCGGGGCCGGAGCTGCCCGACCATCTGCCGGTGCTGCTGGAATACCTCTCCACCCGGCCCGAGGACGAGGCCCGCGCCACCCTGGCCGATGCCGGCGCGATCCTGGTCGCGCTGTCGGAGCGGCTGATCCGGCGCGACAGCGATTATGCCGCGGTGCTGATCGCGCTGGTCGATTTCGCCCAGGCCCAGGCCAGCACCGAGGAGGCCCGCGCCCTGCTGGCCGAGCCGGCCGACAACCCCGAGGATCTGGACGCGCTGGACGCCGCCTATGCCGAGGCGCAGGTGGTCTTCGGCCCCGACCCGAACGCGGGCTGCCCCGCCACGCGCGAGCTGCTCGCGCGGATCGACCCCCACCCCGTCGCCGCGGCGGAATGACCGGAGGCCATGATGCAAGACTTCGTTTTCGGGACCTACCCCTATATCGCGCTGACGGTGATGATCTTCGTCTCGATCGCCCGCTATGACCGCGACCCCTTCACCTGGAAGTCGAAATCCAGCCAGATCCTGCGCAAGCGGCAGTTCGTGCTGGGCTCGGTGCTGTTCCATGTCGGCGTGCTGGTGATCTTCTTCGGCCATCTGGTCGGCCTGCTGACGCCGGTCGCGGTGTTCGACGCGCTGGGCGTGTCGCACATGGCCAAGCAGGTGCTGGCGATGGCGGCGGGCGGCATCGCCGGGGTGATGGCGCTGGTCGGCGGCACGATCCTGCTCATGCGCCGGGTGAACGACCCGCGCATCCGCGCCCATTCCACCCTGGCCGATACCGGCATCCTGGCGCTTCTGGTGCTGCAACTGGTGCTGGGGGTGGGGTCGATCTTCGTCTCGCTCCAGCACCTCGACGGGCACGAGATGATCAAGCTGATGTCCTGGGCGCAGGCCGTGGTCTATTTCCAGCCCGATCCGGCGGCGCATCTGGAGGGGGTGCACTGGATCTTCAAGACCCATATCTTCCTCGGCCTGACGATCTTCCTGCTGTTCCCCTTCACGCGGCTGGTGCATATCGTCTCGGCCCCGGTGCGCTATCTGTGGCGGCCCGGCTTCCAGATCGTGCGCAGCCGCCGTGGCGCCCGCGCGCCCGTCCCCGGCGTGGCGCCGCTGCCCGCCCCGGGCCGGCACGGCAAGTGAGGGCCGCGATGACCGCCCCCCTGATGCCCGATGTCACGGTGAACGGCGTGACGATCCCCTCGGCCCTGATCGCGGCCGAGGCGCAGATGCACCCCGCGCCGCAGGGCAAGCCCGGCCTCGCCTGGCGGGCCGCGGCCCGGGCGCTGGCGACGCGCGAGCTGCTGCTGCAAGAGGCCCGCGCCCGCAGGATCGCGGCCGCGCCGGCAGAGCTTGCCCCCGGCCAGATCGAGACCGAGGAGGAGGCGCTGATCCGCCAGCTTCTCGATCTCGCGATCACATCCGGGCCGGCCGACGAAGCGTCCCTGCGCGCGCTCTACGAGGCGGAGCCGGACCGCTTCCGCGCCCCCACGCTCTGCGAGGCGGCGCATATCCTGCTGGCCGCGCCGCAAGGCGACGCCCCCGCCCGTGCGAAAGCCCGGGCCGAGGCCGAACACCTGCTGGCCGAGCTTCGGCGCAACCCCCGCCGTTTCGCCGATCTCGCCGCCGCGCACAGCGCCTGCCCGTCGCGCGGCATGGGCGGCGCGCTCGGCCAGATCGGACCCGGCGACACCGTGCCGGAATTCGAAGCCGCGCTGGCCGCGATGGAGGAGGGCGGCCTCAGCCCCGCCCCGGTCGAAAGCCGCTACGGCTTCCACCTGATCCGTCTCGACGCCCGCGCGAAAGGCGAGATCCTGCCCTTCGCCGCCGTCCTGCCCCGCCTGCGCGAGGCGCAGGAAAAGGCCGGCTGGGTCCGCGCCAGCCGCGCCTTCGTCGCAGCCTTGGCTTCGGCGGCGACGATCACCGGCATCGACCTTTCGGCGTGACGCGCATCGGAAGGCGGGCCTCGGCCCTTCGCCGCGTGCAGCTACGGCAGCGCCTGCTGCCGTAGCCGCCGCCTGACCGGCCTCGTGTCACGGCGCCTTCGGGGTGGTTCGCTCATTCCCGCGAGGCGAGATCCGCAGGCCCGATCAGGCCGTATTTCAGGAAGAACAGCCAGCAGCGGGTGACGGTTGTCGGGTTGAGGCGGAGCTGGGCCGTGACTGCGGCGGGGCTCGCGCCTTCGGGTCCGTGCCGGACGATGGCGCCGAAAACCATTTCGAGCGTCGTCCACAGTTCGAACGGCTTGCCCAGCTGGTCATGGCGCCGCAATCGCCAGAGCCGTTCCAGCCGGTCGGGGCCGGCAAGCGCGACATAGGCTCTGTCGGCATCGTCGAAGGCCGAGCCCGGATAGCCCGCGAAGATGTCCATCGGCAGCGGGGCGACGGGATTGGTTTTCCAGAACGCGGCCTCGGTCCGGTGCAGCGAGGCGCGCCGGATCCGGCCGAGTTCCTGCCACAGATCCTGCATCTTCGGAATGACCGCCGCCCAGTCGTAGAGCGTCCGGGCCCGCCGCTTGCCCGCCTCGCCCATCCGGCGGCGCAGATCCGCATCCCGCGCCAGGGTGGCGAAAGCCTGCGCCATCGCCTTCAGGTCGATCTCCACCAGACAGGACAGCCGGTTGCCGTATTGCGGATAGTTCAGGGTATCGAGCAGATAGCCCAGGGCCTCGGGCCGGGTCTGCCCGGCCCCGACGCTGCGGGTCGGCACCAGGATGCCGGCCTCGGCCGAGATGGTGTCGCGCAGCCCGTCCCAGTCCGACCCGACCACCGGCAGGCCCGCCGCCATCGCCTCGATGGGCGCGAGGCCGAAGCTCTCCTGCGTATTGTCGATGGGGAAGGTGAAGATGTCGCCGCCCGACAGCGCCTGCCGCCGCATCTCGGCGGAGGCGCCGTCGAGGTGGTGATAGCCGACATCGGGCATCAATTCGCGCGCGCACTCCTCGAACACCTTGCGGCATTCGGCATTGCCGTAGATGCCGCAGGCGACGAAATGCAGCCGCTTGCCGGGGCCGACCCTTTCCTGCGCGTCCTGCAAGGCGATGAACAGCGGCGCGGGGTCGAACTTGCCGAAGGGCAGCAGGCGGGCGACGGTGACGACGGCGATGTCGTCCTCGGTCCAGCCCATCCGGCCGCGCAACCCGTGCCGCGCCTCGGCGTCATGGCGGAAATCGTCGCAATGGATGCCGATGGGGATCACCGGCATCTGGGGCATCGGCGGCATGCGGCCGCCGAAACGCCGCTTCAGAAAATCGTCGGCCAGCTCGATATTGCGCAGCGAGGCGGCTTGCACGGCGCGCGACGTGCAGATCACGGCGTCCCATTCCTGCTGCGGCCCGGCGCGCAGATCGAACCAGGCCCGCATGATGCCCTTGGTATCGGTGGTATGGGTGATGCCGGCGATGGAGAAGGCGGCGGGATCGTGGCTTTGCCGCTGCCAGCACAGCGCGTCGTAGCGCGGCGAGGCGTAGCAGACGGTTCCGACCCGGCCGATGGCGCGGAGGTCGCTTTTCAGGACAGGGCGCAGCGGCAGGTCGCGCCCGACCGCGGCGAGCCGGGCCGAGACGGTCTCCGCCTCTTTCCGGCCGCTGACCAGGGCGACGAACTCCTCGACCTCGGCATGGCGGAAGAAGCCGGACAGGAAGGATGCCCCCGCCATGCGCCTTCCGTTCAGCCCGGATTTCGCCGGATCGTAGCCGTCATCGCCATACCAGACCGCCGCGTTGCGCGCGGCGGCGTCGCCGGGTCCGGTCATCCGCCCCTCCGCATCGGGGGACGGTCGCGCCCGGCGGGGCAGGGCGGCGGGCATTTCCGGCCCGCGCCGGTCATCCGCTGCGGCATCGGTCAGGCCAGAAGCTTCTGGTCGTTGCGCAGCACCCGTTCCGCGAAGTTCCGCGCCACGCGGCCCCGCACCAGATGGCGGATCGGCAGATAGGCGTCGGGCCCCGCCAGACCGAATTCGGGGAAGAGGGCGAGGATTTCCGCCCGCGCCTCGGGCGGGACCGATTTCAGCGCCTCCGGCCCGGTGAACAGGCTTTCGCTGACCGCGCCGTTCGAGAACACCAGCTGGTGCCGGTCGAACAGGAAGTGCCAGTAGGTCACCTCGTCCAGATCGTCGGCGATCCCGATCCCGTCGATCGCCAGCAGATGCTTGGCCGCGATCAGCACCTCGCGCTGGCCGAACATCCGATGCGCGATGGCCGAGCGCACCAGGATGCGGTGCTGCGGCGAGACGACCAGATCCCGCACCGGCTGGCCTTCGCCCAGAGCCCCGGCCCGGATGCGGATCGGGCGCAGGTTCGGCGCGGCGGCCAGTTCCCCGCGCGAGAGGGTCCGGCTGCCGATCCAGCGGATCGCCTGGTGGCCGTCGTCCAGCGTCAGCACCCGGTCGCCGACGGCGAGCTCCTCGACGGGAATGCCGCCGTCCATCGTGGCGATCAGCGTGCCCGAGGTGAAGCAGACCACCGCGGTATTCTCGGCGTTCAGCAGATCGCCATCGATGGCGATGCCGCCATTCTGGATCCGCAGCCCGCCCGCCGATGTCAGCACGCCCGTCGCCTGCTCGGCCCGCAGCCATTCGAGCGGGGTGCTGTAGGTCGGGGTGTGGGTCGCGTTGTAGGCGGCCAGCGTCGTCGGATTGTAGAAGGCGCTCAGGTCGACGAAATCGTTGTCGGTATTGTCGGCGTCCGGCAGGCCGGTCGAGATGCCGGTGGTCGCGTCGAAATCGGTGATGAGGTCGGCGGTGCCGTCGGCGATGAACACATCGGCCCCGGTCCCGCCGTTCATCGTGTCGACGCCGGCCCCGCCATCGAGGAAGTCCCGGCCGGTGCCGCCGAACAGGGTATCGCTGCCCGCATCCCCGTTGACCGTATCGTCGCCCGCGCCCCCGACGAGGCTGTCATTGCCCTCGCCGCCATAGAGCAGGTCGTTGCCCGTGCCGGTGAGCACCCGGTCGTCGCCGTCGTCGCCGTAGAGGGTATCATTGCCGATGCCACTGGAGATCACGGTATCGTTGCCGATGCCGCCGTAAAGCAGGTCGTCGCCATTGGCGCCGTCGATGGAATCGTCGCCGTCGCCGCCCTCCAGATAGTCGTTGCCGTTGCCGGCGTTCAGGGTGTCGTTGCCGGCGTCGCCGGACAGCAGGTCGTCGCCATTGCCGCCAAGAAGGCTGTCATGGCCTTCGCCGCCATAGAGGTAGTCGGCGTCCTCGCCGCCATCGAGGGTATCGCCGCCGTCGCCGCCGTCCAGATAATCGTATCCGTTGCCGCCGATCAGGCTGTCGTCGCCCTCGTCGCCGGACATCACGTCATCGCCGTCGCCCCCGTCGAGGGTGTCGTCGCCTTCACCGCCATAGAAGACATCCGCGTCGTTGCCGCCGTAGAGCTGGTCATTGCCGTTGTCGCCAAGCAGCACGTCGAGGCCGTCGCCGCCATAAAGCTGGTCGTCGCCGTTGTTGCCGGTGAGGATGTCGTTGCCGGCATCGCCGTAGAGGGTGTCGTTGCCGTCGCCCACGGCGGCGTCCCCGACGAGGCTGTCGTTGCCGGCACCGCCATAGAGCAGGTCGTCGCCCGCGTCGCCCTGCATCCCGTCATCGCCGGCGCCGCCCAGAAGGGTATCGTTGCCCAGCTCCCCATGAAGGGTGTCGTTGCCCTCGCCGCCGTCGAGGCTGTCGTCGCCGTTGTTCCCATAAAGGGTATCGTCGCCGTTCTCGCCGTAGAGGGAATCGCTGCCGTTGCCGCCGGAAAGCACATCGTTGTCGTTGCCGCCGAACAGCTGGTCGGCCTCGTTGCCCCCGTCGAGGTTGTCGACACCGTTTTCGCCATAGAGGATGTCGTTGCCGTTGCCGCCGGAGAGCACATCGTTGCCGATCCCCCCGAACAACTGGTCGGCCTCGTTGCCGCCTTCGAGGGTATCGTTACCGTTCTCGCCGTAAAGCGTGTCGTTGCCGCTGCCCCCCGACAGCAGGTCATCGTCGTTGCCGCCGAGCATGCTGTCATTGCCGCCGCCGCCATACAGGCGGTCGTTGCCGTCGTTGCCGTAGAGCGTGTCGTCATGGCCATAGCTGTTGAGCGCGCCATCGCCGTAAACATAGTCGCTGCCGTTGCCGCCATAGAGCAGGTCGTTGCCGTCCTTGCCCTCGACATAATCGTCGCCATCGTCGCCCCAGATCGTGTCGGCCCCGTCGGACAGACCGTCGGTCCGCGATCCGGCCAGGGTGTCGTTGCCGATGCCGCCATAGATCGAATCCGCCCCGAGGCCGCCCGAAACCACATCGTTGCCGTTGCCGCCGTAGACGGTGTCGTTGCCGGTGCCGGTAATCGCCCCGACGACGGAATCGTCGCCATTGCCGCCGATGATCAGGTCGCTGCCGTTGCCGCCCCAGAGCGTGTCGTTGCCGTTCTGGCCCTGGAGCGTGTCGTCGCCGTCGCCGCCATAGACGAGGTCGTGGCCCTCGGCCGTGATGGTCGCGCCGCCATCGCCGACGATGAGGTCGTTGCCGAGGCCGCCCTCGATATAATCGTCGCCGCCATCGCCCTGAATCGTGTCATGCCCGCCGCCGCCGATGAGCGTGTCGGTATCGTTCCCGCCGTAAAGGTAGTCCTCGCCATCGTCGCCGCTCAGGCTGTCGACGCCATTCCCGCCGTAAAGGCTGTCGTTGTTGCCGCCGCCCCACAGGGTGTCGTTGCCGTCATTGCCGTGGAGCGTGTCGTTTTCGGTATAGCCGTAAAGCACGTCATTGTCGGCGCCGCCTTCGATATAGTCATAGCCGATGCCGCCATAAACGGTATCGTTGCCCGTGCCGCCGTAGAGGAGGTCGTTGCCGGTATCGCCGTCGATGGTATCGTGGCCGCCCAAGCCCGAGATGGTGTCATTGCCCCCCTGGCCGTTCAGGCTGTCGGCGCTACCCGATCCGGTATAGGTTTCGTTGCCAGAGCCGCCAGTCCAATTTACCATGGTAGACCTATTAAGAGTTGGGAGGGCGGAGGAGCCGCTCGGATTGGGGATGTTTCAGACGGTTTCGCGCCCGGGCGGGTCAGCCGGAAAAACCTGTCCGGCCAGGGATCTCCGTGGGGCGCCGGCGACCGACGCGGGCGCCCCGGATTTCGTTCGGTCTGATCGCTTCTGAACACCGGAAGGCGGCAATTCCGGCCACGCCGCAAAGCGTGTCGGTTCTTCCGCCATCCCTCACCGCCGCGCCGTGGCGGCCACTTCGGTCGATCTGCATTCGTTCAGCCTTACAACTCGTCATCACCGGCGACGGCCAAGGCGGGCTTGTCCCCGGGGACCCCGCCGGACGCCGCCAACCATCGCCGCATCGGACCCGTGATAATCGCGCGCGTGGCGGGATGGGCATGGCGAGTCGCGTTCGGCGTTTCGCGACCGGGGATTTATCGCGAAAGGCCGCTCATGACGGGTCGTGCGCGCCATCGCGTGGCTGGCACTCTTCCTCCCCGGGCGGAGATTCGGCCGTCATTCCAGAGACGGTGAGGCTTTCCGGCCATGCTCCCCGGCATGGATGGGCCGCGGGCGCGTCAGCGCCCCGATGCCCCGCTGCGGGATGGCGATGGATGCCGTAAGGCGCAAATCGCCTCGCCCCGGAAAGGGCGCGAGACCGTGCCGCCGTATCGGCCGGGATGCCCTGTGCGCTACCGGAAGTTGCGCCCTGCACTCCGA
>JBDHSR010000124.1:0-8510 GCA_039808305.1 Gemmobacter sp.
CGCCAGCGCGCCGCCTTCGGCAAGATGCCGGCGCAGCGGTGGACGGGTATCGGGCATGGCGGAGGTCCTTTCGGCTGCGCTCAGTCCTGCCGCTCGGCCAGGACCTGGGGAAGCTGCGAATAGGAATATTCCGCGTCGCAGGTGAAGAGATACATGCGCTGCGCCACCGCCAGCGTGTCGCGGTTGCGGAAGGCGCGCAACAGGTCGCGCATCCCGGTCAGCACCACCCGCTGCGTATGCGGGTCGATCAGCGTGGCATGGCGCACGATCTCCACCTGATCGGTGAAATGCTGCAACATCCCGCTCAGCCGCTTGTTCGGGCTGGCGGCGACCCAGATCGCGCGGAACTCGGCATTCGCCTTGCCGAGCACGATGGGATCGCCCTGCTCGATCGCGGCGGCGGCGATGTCCACCAGCTCCTTCATCCGCGCCAGCTCCGCCTCGGTCAGCACCCGCGCGGCATTGGCGGCGACCTGCGGCTCGATCAGCCGGCGGGCCTCGAAGATCTCGGCGATGGCGGCGGCGTCCGGCACCCGCAGCTCGAAGCCGCGCGTGGTCGATTGCACATGCCCTTCGGCGGCGAGCTGCAAAAGCGCCTCGCGCACCGGCATCCGCGAGATGCCGAGCTGCTTGGCGATGGTCACATCCACCAGCTTCGTCCCGTCGGGGAAGGCGCCGCGCCGGATGCGCTGCCGCAACTCGTCATAGACCTTCTGCCGGAGGCTCTCTCCGCCGGCGGCCAGGAAGGAAGGGTCCATGTGCATGATCAGTATACGGTATTCTGTTTTATGCGGGCGATTGATGGTAGAAGAACAGCCAAAATCCTATGGGTCAACTGAATTTTGGCATGAATCACCGATTTTTCGCGGCATCCGGCGCCTCCCGCCCGGCCAGAACAGGATTCACTTCGAGTTTCAAACAAATCTCTTGACGAGATTTCATTCCCGCATATCGTGAAACACGCAAAACAGAATCCAGTTTCCTGCGACTCGGCCCCGGGCCGCAGCGACAGACCGGACGCCACCCCCAGCATTCTCGCGGAACGCCCCGCATTCAACAGGGAACTGCCATGACCACAGACCTCTCGCGCCGCAACCTGCTTCGCCTCATGGGCGCGGGCCTTGGCGCAGCGACGCTCAACCTCGGCGCGGCCGGCCTCGCCTGGGCCGAAGGCAAGGACAGCGTGACCATCGCCTGGCCGTCGGACGTGCCCTCCTGGGATCCCGACCAGCGCACGCAGCCCGACGCGCAGCCGATCTACAAGCTGCTGTTCGAGCAGCCGGTGATGCAGGACCCGGACCTCAACTTCGTGCCCGGCCTCTTCACCGAATGGAAGCTGGCCGATGACGGCCAGTCGCTCACCTTCAAGCTGCGCGAGGGGGTGAAGTTCCATGACGGCAGCGCGCTGACCGCGAAGGACATCCGCTTCAACTGGTACGAGCGCATCCAGGAAAGCCTGAACGGCGGCAACAAGATCGACGCCGCGAACACCTGGAAGCGGGTGACCGACATCACGCTGGACGGCGATTTCGCCGGCACCTTCCACTTCTCGGAACCGATGCCGACCGCCGTGCAATGGCTGGCCTTCATGGCGAATTTCGTGGTGCCGAAGGACTATATCGAGAAGGTCGGGATCGACGCATTCCGCGAGAAGCCGGTCGGCACCGGCCCCTACAAGCTGGTGGAATACCAGGTCAACAGCCGCATGGTGTTCGAGCGCAACGAGGATTACTGGGGCGAGAAGCCGGCCATCCGCTCGGTCGTGATCAACGTCATCAAGGACCCCTCGGCCCGCGCCGCCGCGCTGCAATCCGGCCAGGCGGATCTCACGATCAACGTGCCGGTGCGCGAGGCCGAGCGGCTGGGCCAGACCCCCGGCCTCGCGGCCGAGCTGAACCCGGTGCAGCGGGTGATCCTGCTGCAAATCCGCCACGACACCGCGACCTCCGACCAGAACCTGCGCCTCGCGCTGCATCACGCCATCGACAAGGCGGCGCTGTCGAAAGCCTTCTACGCCAATGCCGCCGTGCCGCTGTCGCTGCCGGTGACGCCGGGAACGCCGGGCGACGTGCCGGGCTTCACCTTCGCCTATGACCCTGAAAAGGCGAAGGAATTGCTGGCCGCCTCGGGCTATGGCGCCGACAAGCCCGCCAAGGTGAGGTTCGCCACCACCAACGGCCATTTCCCCTCGGATTACGACATCGCCCGCGCGCTGGTCGGCATGTGGAAGAAGGTCGGCATCGAGGCGGAGCTGGAGGTCATCGAATACGCCAAGTATTTCGAGCTGAACCGCGGCAACCAGCTTCCCGACGTGACGCTCTATTCCTGGGAGAACGCGACGGCGGACCCGGAGATCTATACCGGCTATATGCTCAACCCCGACATGCCCTTCGCCGCCTGGCGCAGCGAGGATCCGGGCGCCCGTATCCGCGAGCTGTTCAAGACCGCGAATTACGACGAGCGGATCAAGGGCTATCAGGAGCTGAACGTGCAATCCACCGAGATGGGCGCCACCATCCCGCTGCTGCAAAGCGTGCAGACCCTGGTGCGCAAGGCCGATCTTTCCTACGAGAAGTTCAAGAACGGCTGGCTTCTGGGCCAGACGATGCACTGGGGTTAAGGCGCGGCGGCTGAGCCCCCTGCCCCTCCAGCCGCGCGGCGCGCCCGCGCGGCTTCCTGTCTTACCCGCCCCCGACGCGCGGAGCCTCGATGTTCGCCACCATCCTGAAAATGCTGCTGCGCCGGTTCATGGTCGCCATCCCGACCCTGTTCGTCGTCGCCGGGCTTCTGTTCATCGTGCTGCGGCTGCTGCCGGTCGATCCGGCCGCCATGTCGCTGCCGCCGAACGCCACCAACGAGGAAATCGCCGCCATGCGCGAGGCGATGGGCCTCAACCGCGCCTTGCCGGTGCAGTTCCTGATCTGGCTCGGCCAGATCCTGTCGGGCGATTTCGGCCTGTCGATCCAGTTGCGCCAGCCGGTCTGGGGGCTGGTGGCCGAGGCGCTGCCCGCCACCATCGAGCTGGCTTTCCTGTCGATGATCGTGGCCACCGTGGCCGGGATCGCGGGCGGGCTGCTTGCCTTCCATTTCCGCGGCAGCCCCACCGAGGCCGCCATCGACCTCTCCTCCATCGTCATGCTGTCGCTGCCGGAATTCCTCTGGGCGCTTTTCCTGATGCTGGTCTTCGGCGTCTGGCTGCAATGGCTGCCCTTCATGCTGCGGCTCGACCCCGAGATCGAGCGGCCGGTGGTGACCGGGTTCCTGCTGCTCGACACGCTGCTGGTCGGCCGGCTCGACGCCTTCGCCAGCGCGCTGCGCCACATGATCCTGCCCTGCCTCGCGCTCGGCCTGTCCGCCTCGCCCGCCATCATGCGGGTGCTGCGGTCGAGCCTCCTCGATGTCTATCAGGAGGATTACATCCATCAGGCCCGGCTGCGCGGCCTGACCGAATCGCGCGTGCTGGTGCGCCATGCGCTGAAGAACGCCATCCTGCCGACGCTGAGCCTGATGGGCGTGCAGTTCGGCTTCCTGTTCGGCGGCACGCTGCTGGTCGAGGTGATCTTCTCCTATCCCGGCCTCGGCAACCTGATGATCGACGCGATCCGCAATGTCGACATGCCGGTGATCCAGATCGTCGGCCTCACCTATTGCGTCATGGTGCTGCTGATCTCCACCATCGTCGACGTGCTCTACCTCGTCCTCAATCCCAAGCTGCGGGTGCGCTGAGATGTCGAACCTTCCGCTCTGGCTCCGCAATCCCCGCAGCCTCATCGGCTTTTCGCTGCTGGTCCTCGTCGTCGCGGCGGCGCTGCTGGCGCCGGTGCTGGCGCCGCGCGACCCGAACGAGCAGGACCTGATCAACACCCTCCTGCCGCCCTTCTGGGCCGAGGGCGCCGATCCGGCCTTCCTGCTCGGCACCGACAGCCTCGGGCGCGACATCCTCTCGCGGCTGCTTTACGGCGCGCGGGTGGCGATGACGGTGGCGGTCTGCGCCACGCTGGGGGCGACCGTCCTCGGCGCGGTGCTCGCCCATGTCGCCGGCTATTTCGGCGGCAGGGTGGACTGGCTGATCGGCCGCGTCATCGACGTGTGGCTGTCCTTCCCGCCGGTGGTGCTGTCCTTGATCCTGATGGTCGGCCTCGGCTCCGGCCTGTGGAACGTGATCCTCGCCATCGTGCTGGTGGACTGGACGCGGTTCTGCCGGGTGCTGCGCTCCGAGGTGATGGTGGTGCGCCGCCGCGATTACGTCGCCGCCGCGCGGCTGCTGGGCTTCTCGCATGTCCGCACCATCACGCGCGAGATCCTGCCGGCCACCCTGCCGCTTCTCATCACGCTCATGGCGCTGGAGATGGGCATCGCCGTGGTGGTGGAGGCGATCCTGTCCTTCGCCGGCATGAGCGTCGGCAACGAGGTGCCCGCCTGGGGCCAGATGATCGCCGACGCCCGGCAGGACATCTACAACGCGCCCTGGAGCCTGATCCTGCCCTCGCTCGCGGTGTTCGTGACCGTCTTCGCCTTCAACATCCTCGGCGACGGGCTGCGGCGCAGCCTCGATACCCGCCTGACCCAGACGGAGCGTGCCTGATGAGCCTGCTTTCGGTAAACGGCGTCTCGGTCGCCTTCGGCAACGCGCTGGGGCTGTTCACCGCGCTCGACAAGCTCACCTTCGATCTGGAACCCGGCAAGGTGCTGGGGCTGGTGGGCGAATCCGGCGCCGGCAAGTCGATGATCGGGCGCACCATCGCGCAGCTTCTGCCGCCGGGCTTCCATGCCAGCGAGGGCACGCTCACCTTCGACGGGCGCGACATGCTGAAGATCGGGGCGGAGGAACGGCGCGCCATGCTGGGCCGCGACATCGCCTTCATCCCGCAGGAGCCGCTGGCCGCGCTGAACCCGGTGCTGACCATCGGC
Organism: Gemmobacter sp.; assembly: GCA_039808305.1. Lineage (GTDB taxonomy): Bacteria > Pseudomonadota > Alphaproteobacteria > Rhodobacterales > Rhodobacteraceae > Gemmobacter. Next base: position 4,912 of record JBDHSR010000124.1, read on the forward strand.
CAGCAGATCCGCGAACACCTCGCCCATATCGCGCGCGGTCCCGGCCGCGGGCCCGCCGGCGACTGGCGCCGCACCGCCATCGCGGCGCTGGAGGCGGTGCATCTGCACGAACCGGCCAGCCTGCTCGGCAAATACCCGCACCAGCTTTCGGGCGGCATGTGCCAGCGCATCCTGATCGCCATGGCCTTCCTCAGCCGGCCGAAGCTGCTGATCGCCGACGAGCCGACCACCGCGCTCGACGTGTCGGTGCAGGCCCGCATCGTCGGGCTGATCGGCGAGATGCAGCGGCAATACGGCACGGCGGTGATCTTCATCACCCACGACCTGCGGCTGGCGCGCGAGATCTGCGACGACGTGCTGGTGCTCTATGCCGGCAAGCAGATCGAATACGGCCCGGCGGCCGAGGTGTTCGAACGCCCGGCCCATCCCTATACCCGCGCGCTGCAACTGGCGATCCCGCCCACCGGGGCGGAGCGGCGCGGGCTGTTCACCCTGCCCGACCGGATGCCGGGGCTGATGTCGCTGAAGGGGCTGCGCGGCTGCCGCTTCGCCGCGCGCTGCCCGGTGGCGAGCCAGCCCTGCCACGCCGCCGCCCCGCCCGAGATCGAGGTCTCGCCCGGCCATCGCGCCCATTGCTACACGCCGGAACGGACCGCGAGTATCGTGGCCCCGCCGCCGCCCGAGCATCGCCACCGCGCCCCCGACAGCCAGCCGCTGTTCAACGCCCGCGAGATCTCGCGCCATTACGTCACGAAGCAGCGGCTGTTCGGCAAGCCCGAGACCTTCGCCGCCGTCCGCTCCGCCAGCCTCGATCTGGCGGAGGGCGAGTTTCTCGGCGTCGTCGGCGAAAGCGGCAGCGGGAAAAGCACGCTGGCCCGGCTGCTGGTCGGGCTGGAGGGCACCTCGGGCGGCACGATGGAGCTTCTGGGCCGCGACATCAGCGGCATGGACCGCGCCACCGCCGCCTTCCGCCGCGCCAATGTGCAGATGGTGTTCCAGGACCCGCAATCGGCGCTGAACCCGCGCCGCCGGGTGGGCGAGATCGTGACGCAGGCGATGGAGGTGATGAACGGCTCCGCCGCCGACCGCGCCACCCGCGCCGCCGAACTGCTGTCCGAGATCGGCCTGTCGCCCGAGATGGCGCAGCGCTACCCCTCGCAGATGTCGGGCGGCCAGAAGCAGCGGGTGAACATCGCCCGCGCGCTCTGCACCGTGCCGCGCCTGCTGATCGCCGACGAGATCGTCTCGGGCCTCGACGTGTCGGTTCAGGCGCAGTTGCTGGAGCTTCTGCTGCGGTTGCGGCGGGAGCGGGCGCTGTCGATCATCCTGATCTCGCACGATCTTTCGGTGGTGCGCTATCTCTGCGACCGGGTGCTGGTGATGTATCGCGGCGATGTGGTGGAACAGGGCGAGGTCGATGCCGTGTTCGCCGATCCGCAGGCCGACTATACCCGCAAGCTGCTGGCCGCCATGCCGGGCGAAGGCGCCGCCGCGCTGGAGAAGCTGGCGGCGAAGGAGGGGGCATGACCATTCACCGCGTCGAATACGACCGCCTCGGCGGGCCGGAGGTGCTGGTCTGGCGCGCGGCCGCCCTGCCGCCGCCGGGGCCGGGCGAGGTGCGCATCGCGATGCGCGCGGCCTCGGTGAACCCGATCGACGGCAAGATCCGCGCGGGCAGGCTGCCGGTGCCGCTTGCCTTCCCGGCCGGAACCGGGCGCGACGGGATGGGTGTCGTGGCGGCCTTGGGTGAAGGTGTCGGCGCCGAATGGCTCGGCCGCCGCGTGGCCTTCCTCGCCCCGCGCGGCGGGATGGGAACATGGGCCGAGGCGGTGAACATGCCGGTCTCCGTCCTCGCCCCGGTGCCCGACGCGGTGGACGATCTGGCTGCCGCCGCCCTGCCGCTCGCCGGGCTTTCGGCGGCGGCGGTGCTGGCGCTGGCCGGCGAGCTTTCGGGCCAGCGGGTGCTGGTCCATGCCGGTGCCGGGGGCGTGGGACGGATCGCCGTGCAACTCGCCCGGATCGCCGGGGCCGAGGTTCACGCCACCGCCTCCTCCGCCAGCCGCGCGGCGGTGGAAGCCTTGGGCGCCCGCGTCCTGACCTATGACACCGAGGATTTCACCACGCTCCGCGACATGGATCTGGTGGTCGACCTGATCGGCGGCGAGACCCATGCCCGCAGCCATGCCGTGCTGCGCCCCGGCGGGCTGATCGCCTGCCTGAACGCCGCCCCCTTCACCGACCGCTCGGCCGAGACCGGCATCCGCGTCGCGGTGGCCGAGGTCGCCCCCGATCCCGCCCGGCTGGCCGCGCTGCTCGATCTGGTGGCGCAGGACCGGCTCGACCCCGGCCCGGCGGTGGTGCTGCCCGCCAGCGGCTTCGCCGAGGCGCAGCGGTTGTCGGATACCGGCCATCTGCGCGGCAAGCTCGTGCTCGACTTCCGGGGCTGAGCCGGTGCGCCGCCCCTATACCGGCCGCGACATGTCCCGCATCCTCTCGGTCGAGGAGATGCGGGCGGCGGCGCTGCGCCGCCTGCCCGCGCTGGTGGCGGAATATCTGGAGGGCGGGGCGGAGGACGAGATCACGCTGGCCCGCAACCGCGCCGCCCTGCAAGCCGGGGCGTTCCGGCCGCATGTGCTGCGTTCCGACCCCGCGCCGGATATGGCGCTGAAGGGCGCGCGCCTGCCGCTCGCCATCGCGCCGACCGGCTTCGCCGGGATGTTCGCGCGGAATGGCGATCTGGCGCTGGCCCGCGCCGCCCATGCCGCCGGGGTGCCGATGTGCCAGAGCACGGTGTCGAACGCCCCGCTGGAGGAACTGGCCCCGATCCTCGGCCCCGGCCACTGGATGCAGATCTACGTCTTCCGCGACCGCGCCTTCATGGAGGACCTGCTGGAGCGTTGCCGCCGCGCCGGTATAAGGCGCCTGCTGGTGACGCTCGACGCCAGCATCTACGGCAACCGCGAATGGGACCGCCGGTCGTGGCGCCCGGACGGCCAGCCGCGCCTCGCCCGCCGGATGGAGGCGCTGCGCCATCCGCGCTGGCTGCGCGAGGTCTGGCTGCCGGGCCTGCCGAGTTTCGGCAATCTCGCCGCCTGGCTGCCCGAGGGGCGGCGCGACCTCGCCTCCGCCACCGCCTGGTCGCGGGCCAAGATCGAAAGCCGGCTCGATGACGGTTGGTTCGGCTGGCTGCGCGAGAACTGGCAGGGAGAGCTCTGGGCCAAGGGCGTGGTGCGCGACGACGACGCGGCGCTGCTGGTGGCGATGGGGGCGGACGGGATCGTGGTCTCCAACCATGGCGGGCGGCAGTTGGACGGCGCCGAGGCGAGCTACGACGCGCTGCCCCATGTGGTCGCGGCGGCAGGGGGCGTGCCGGTCTGGCTCGACAGCGGCATCAGGCGCGGCGCCGACATCGCCCGCGCATTGATCCGGGGGGCGGAGGGCGTGCTGATCGGCCGGCCCGCGCTTTATGGCCTCGCCGCCGGCGGCGAGGCGGGGGTGGCACGGGTGATCGCCATCTTGGGCGAGGAACTGGCCCGCGTCATGGCACTGCTGGGCGTGCGCGATCTGGCGGGGCTGCGCGAGCCGGGGTTGCTGGTGGA
>JBDHSR010000125.1:0-8506 GCA_039808305.1 Gemmobacter sp.
AAGCGCGATGATCGGGGTTAGGCGGTGCTCAGCCATAAAGTGACGACCTCAGCCGTCGCTGCGCCCACCCGGCGGTCAGGCACTGCCCTCTGATGCGCGGGATGGTGCGTGGGCCTCCTGCGGGCGATGGCCGACGATTACACTCCCCTCTGATGCGCGGGATGGCGAGGACGGAGGCCGTGATGGCGCGCATGAAGCCCTTGCCCCCAGGATGAAACCGATCCCCTCACCCCACCCGCCGGGCCACCGGCGCGGGGCGGACCACCTGCCCCGGGCGGGCGCCCGTCGCCTGCCCGTCGCGCCAGACGGCGACGCCGTTCACCAGCACCAGCTCGATCCCGGCGGCGGGTTGCGCCGGCGTCTCGAAGGTGGCGCGGTCGATCACCGTTTCCGGGTCGAAGACGCAGATGTCGGCATGGTTGCCCACCGCCAGCAGCCCGCGCCCCGCGATGCCGAATTCGCGCGCGGGCAGGCCGGTCATGCGATGCACCGCCTCTTCCAGCGGGAACAGCCCCACCTCGCGCACATAATGGCCCAGAACCCGCGGGAAGGTGCCCCAGAGGCGCGGATGGGGATGCTTGTCATGCGGCAGCCCGTCCGAGCCGACCATGGTGCGCGGATGGCGCAGGATGTTGCGCACATCCCCCTCGTCGAGCTGGAAATACACCGCCCCCGCCGGCAGCAGCCGCTCGCCCGCCTCGCGCTCGGTGCAGCCCCATTCGCGCGCGATGTCCGCCATCTCGCGATTGGCCATCTCGGGATGCGGGTCGGACCAGGCGATCAGGATGCGGATGCCGGTATCGCAGCGCTCCAGCCGCAGCACGGTGGAGCTGGCGGCATAGGGATAGACATCCATGCCGATGTCGATGCCCCGCCGCGCCGCGTCGATACGGGCCAGCGACGGCAGGCTCTTGCCGAAATTCGCCCGCCCGGTGCATTGGTGATGCGAGATCACCAGCTTGCCGCGCGCATGGTCCGCGATGTCGATGGCTTCCTCGATGGCCTCGTCCATGGTCTCGAAATAGTTGCGGGTATGGGTGACGTAAGGCCCGCCCAGCTCCGCCGCCCGCGCCGCCAGCACCTTCACCTCGTCGGTGGAGGAGCGGACCGCCGGCGGATAGTCGAGCCCGGTGCTGAGCCCGAAGGCCCCCTCGGCGAAAGCCTTCTCCAGATCGGCCAGCATGAGCGCGAGCTCCGCCGCGTCCGCCGGGCGCAGCGTATCGGCGACATGGCGTTGCCGCAGCGTGGTATGGCCCAGCAGCAGCGCCGCGTTGGTGGCGATGCCGCGCGTCTCCAGCGCCGAGACGTAATCGGCGAAACTGTCGAACTCGAACGCCTCGCGGTCGCCGACCAGCGTGAAGGGCGGCGGCGGGGTGGCCTCCATGCGCAGCGGCGCGAGGCTGATGCCGCAATTCCCGGCGATCACCGTGGTCACGCCCTGCGAGATCTTCGGATCCATCCCCCGCGGGGCCAGCAGCGCGGAATCGTCATGGGTATGCACGTCGATGAAACCCGGCGCCACGGCCAGCCCGCCGAGCTCGATCTCCTCGCGCGCCCGCGCCGCGCCCAGATCGCCGATGGCCGCGATCCGCCCGTCCTCGACCGCGAGGTCGCCGCGAAACCGCGCCGTTCCGTCGCCGGCGATCAGCCGGCCGTTCCGCAGGATGAGGTCGTACATGCGCCAGGTGCCTTTCCGTCAGAGGGGCCGTCGGGCCGGCCGGTATCGCCGCGCCCCAGCATTACCCTGCCCATTCCGCTTCACGGCACGATTTGTTTGAGGTCACTGGCCGAAAAGTTCTTTCGTGATCGCGGCGGACCCGCCCTCTAGACTTCCTCCGACACCACGGAGATGCCGCCATGACCATCGCAAAAGTGAAGTTCGAGCCGACCGGCGATGGCGGCCCGAGCCTCGCGCGCGCCACCCGCTTCGTACTGGATCTGGCGCCCGGGGCGATCCCCCCCGAGGTGATGGAGCGCGCGGCCCTGCTGCTGCTGGATACGCTGGGCGTCGCCATCGCCGCGATCCCGATGGAGCCCGGCGTGATCGCCCGCGAGACGGCGGTGCGGCTGCATGCCACGCAGGACCCGGCCTTCTCGGCGCGCCTGCTGTTCGACGGCCGCCGCGTCAGCCTTGCCGGGGCGGCCTTCGCCGCGGCCACCGCGATCGACAATCTCGACGCGCATGACGGCTACAACCCGACCAAGGGCCATATCGGCGTCGTGGTGGTGCCGACGCTGGCCGCGCTGGCCGAAACGCTGCCCGGCCTGTCCGGCCCCGAGGCGCTGGCCACGCTGGTCGTGGGCTACGAGGTGTCGGGCCGCGCCGCGACCGCGCTGCACGCCACCGTGCCGGAATACCACACCTCGGGCGCCTGGAACGCGCTGGGGGTCGCCGCGATGGTGGCGCGGCTGCGCCGCTTCACCCCCGCCCAGCTGCGCGAGGCGGTGGGGATCGCCGAGTTCCACGGCCCCCGCAGCCAGATGATGCGCGAGATCGCCACGCCGACCATGCTGCATGACGGGTCGTCCTTCGGCGCCATGGCCGGGGTGACCTCGGCCATCCAGGCCGAGCTGGGCTTCACCGGCGCCCCCGCCGTCACCATCGAGGACCCCGAGGTCGTCCCGCATTGGGCCGATCTGGGCGAGGTCTGGCAGGTGCCCCTGCAATATATCAAGCCCTATCCGACCTGCCGCTGGGTCCATGCCGCGCTCGACGGCCTGCGCGCGCTGTTCCTCGCGCATGACATCCGCACCGAGGAGATCGAGCGGGTCGAGGTGCGCACCTTCTTCAACGCGGTGGAACTCTATTCGGGCGTGCCCGACACCACCTCGCGCGCGCAATATGCGATGGAGTTCCCGCTGGCCGCGATGGTCGTCCATCGCCGCGTCGGGGTGGAGCATATCTCGGGCGACGGGCTGAGAGACCCCGCCGTCATCGCGATGATGCCCCGCATCCATGTCGCCGAGGACGCTTACTACACCGAGAATTACCCGGCGAAACGCTGGGCCGACGTGAAGATCGTCCTGAAGGACGGGCGCGTGCTGGACTCCGGCCTGATCCATGCGCGCGGCGGCCCCGAGGCGCCTTTCGGCCGGGCGGAGATCGTCGCGAAGTTCCACGAATTCGCCGCGCCGGTCCTGGGCGAGGCCCGCGCCGCCGCGATCTGCGAGCGGGCGCTCGGCCTGACGGCGCCCGGCAGCCGCTTCGCCGATCTCGCGCATCTGCTTTACGACCGCCCCGCTCAGAAGGGCTGACATGCCGCCGACCCCGCTGAAATACGGGTCTCGCCGGGATTGCCCCGTTTCCGGCGATCCGCCCGCCGCGCCCGCCCGGACACCACGCCATGACGGGGCGAGGGTCGGCGGCGGACATCGGCCGGCCCGCGCCCGTCCCCTGCCGGAACATCACGGCATCCGCGCCATGGCGGGGCCGCGGAAGGGCTGGCCCGCCGGCGGCGATGCCGCGACGATCCGGTCGACCCCCATCACGTCGCCCGGGCCCTCGCGATCCATGTCCACCGCCTTGCCGGAGCGCATCGAGCCATGACCCGCAAGCCCGTCGTCCTGCTCCATACCGACGACCCCGATACCGGCCGCGCCATCCTGGCCGAGGCGCATGGCGACCTGACGGTCCACGACCATGGCAGCTATGCGGGGCTCGACGCGGCGCTGGCCGAAAGCCGGGCCGAAGTGGTCTACACCACCCGCTTCCTCGGCGGGGCCGGCTTTCCGCGCGCGGCGCTGCTCGGGGCGGCGGATGTGCGCTGGATCTCGGTCGGCGGCTCGGGGACCGACCATCTCCAGCCCTGGGACATGGCGCGCCTGACGGTGACCAACGCCGCCGGGGTCGCCGCCGACATGATGGCGGAATACGCGCTGGGGATGATGCTGCATTTCTCGCTCGACCTGCCGGGACTGCTGCGGAACAAGGCCGGGCGCCACTGGGCGGCGGCGGCCAGGGTGGAGCCCGTCGCGGGCAGGACGCTCCTGATCCTCGGCCTCGGCAAGACCGGGCAGGCCATGGCGCGGCGGGCGAAGGCGATGGGGATGCGCGTGCTGGGGATGAGGGCGAACCCCGCCCCGGTGGCGCATGTCGACGAGGTGCATGGCATGGCCGCGCTGCGCGACCTGCTGGCGCGGGCCGACTACATCCTGGTCTGCGTGCCGCTGCTGCCCTCGACCCGGGGCCTGCTGGACCGGACCGCCTTCGCCGCGATGCGGCCCGGCGGCGTGCTGGTCGACGTGTCGCGCGGCGGGGTGGTGGAGGAGACCGCGCTGATGGAGGCGCTGTCCTCCGGCCGGCTGCGCGGCGCCGCGCTCGACGTGTTCCAGACCGAGCCGCTGCCGGCCGACCACCCGCTCTGGGGGTTCGGCAATGTGGTGATCAGCCCGCATTGCTCCTCGGTCCATGACGGTTGGGAGGCGGAGGCGCTGCGCCTCTTCGCCCGCAACCTCACCCGCTACCGCAGGGGCGAGCCCCTGACCAACATCGTCGATCCGCGACGCGGATACTGAAGAAAGGACCAGGCATGTCGAGCGAAAGACGAGGCGGAGGCCGGCGCGGCAAGGCCGACCGTTCGGGCGGCGGCATCCAGCAGCTTCCGTGGCAGCCGGTGCGCAACCCCTATGCGCCGATGGAGCTGCTCGACCCCGGGCAGATGGACATCCTGCATCGCAACACGATGCGCATCCTGTCGGAACACGGCATCCGGGTGATGAGCGAGCGGGTGATGGACCTGTTCGCCGCCGCCGGCGCCATCGTGGACCGCGAGGAGCGGATCATCCGCATCGACGAATCCATCGTCATGGCGGCGCTCGCCACCGCGCCCGCGACCTTCACCCTGACCAGCCGCAACGCCGCCCGGCGCATGACCTTCGGCGGGAACCATCTGAATTTCGGCCTCGTCGCCGGCCCGCCCAACGTGCATGACTGCCTCAACGGCCGCCGGCAGGGCAATCTGGCCGATTACGAGAACTTCATCCGCCTCGCCCATCACTTCAACGCCATCCACATGATCGGCAACCAGGTGGTCGCGCCGATCGAGCTTCCGGCCAATTCGCGCCATCTCGACACCTATCGCGCCAATCTGCGGCTGAGCGACCTGTGCTTCCACGTCTCGGCCATCGGGGCGGGGCGGGCGGTGGACGGCATCAGGATGATGGCCATCGCCCGCGGCTGCACGCTGGAGGAGATCGCGCGCGATCCCGGCGTCACCACCATCATCTCGGTCAACTCGCCGCGCCTGCTCGACGACCTGATGACCGACGGGCTGATCGCCATGGCCGAGCTCGGCCAGCCGGTCACCATCACCCCCTTCACCCTGATGGGCGCGATGACGCCGGTGACGCTGGCCGCGGCGCTGGCGCAGCAGAATGCCGAGGCGCTGTTCGGCGTGGTGCTGACCCAGCTCGTCCGTCCCGGCGCGCCGGTGATGTATGGCGCCTTCACCTCGAATGTCGACATGAAGTCGGGGGCGCCCGCCTTCGGCACGCCGGAGAACACCAAGGCCAACATCATCGCCGGGCAACTGGCGCGGCGCTACCGCCTGCCCTACCGCACCTCGAACGCCAACGCCTCGAACGCGGTCGACCTGCAAGCCACCTACGAGACCGCGATGTCCACCTGGGGCGCGGTGCTGGGCGGGGCGAACCTGATCTACCACGCGGCGGGCTGGCTGGAGGGCGGGTTGACCGCCTCCTACGAGAAGCTGGTGCTGGATGTCGAGCTTCTCCAGAACATGATCGAATTCCTGCGCCCGATCCCCTTCACCGAGGACGATCAGGGGGTGGAGGCCATCGGCGCCGTCCCCTCCGGCGGGCATTTCTTCGGCACCGAACATACGATGGCGCGCTACGAGACCGCCTTCTACAGCCCGATGCTGTCGAACTGGCAGAATTACGAGAACTGGGCGCTCGCCGGCGGCAAGGACGCGCTGACCCGCGCGACGGAGATCTGGCAGCAGGCGCTGAAGGAATACGAGGAGCCGCGCCTCGATCCCGCCATCGCCGAGGAACTCGACGCCTATGTGGCCCGCCGCCGCGCCGAGATCGGCGCCGGAGAGCCCTGACGACACCCGCCGCCCGGCCACGCGGGACGCGGCCGGCCCCCACAGACTTCAGAACCAAGGACGGTATCCATGCGCACACATACAAGGGCGGTCGTGATCGGCGGCGGGCTCGTCGGCTGTTCGATCCTCTACCATCTGGCCAAGCTGGGCTGGACCGACGCCGTGCTGCTCGAACGCAGCGAGCTGACCTCGGGCTCCACCTGGCACGCCGCCGCCGGCATCCACGGGCTGCACGATTCGACGAATATCTCGCGGCTCCAGCATTACACGATGAACCTCTACAAGGCGCTGGAACAGGAGACCGGGCAGGGCTGCGGCATCTTCCAGCCCGGTTCGCTCTATCTGGCGCAGACCGAGGCGCGCGAGCACCAGTTGCGCCTGCAAGCCGCCAAGGCCAAGCGCTACGGCATGAATTTCCACGAGATTTCCCGCGACGAGGCGGAACGCCTGCATCCGCTGGTGAATTTCGACGGCATCCGCTGCATCATGTACGAACCCGATGGCGGCAATGTCGATCCCTCGGGCGTGACCCATGCCTATGCGGCGGGCGCCCGCCGGATGGGCGCCGAGATCCACCGCTTCACCCCGGTCACCGGCACCGAGCAGCAGCCCGACGGCTCGTGGATCGTGCGCACCGAGAAGGGCGACATCCATACGCAATGGGTGATCAACGCCGCCGGTCTCTGGGCGCGCGAGGTGGGCGCGATGGCGGGCCTGCGCCTGCCGCTGATCCCCACCGAACACCAGTATTTCGTGACCGAGACGATCCAGCCGATCGCCGATCTGGGCCGCCGCCTGCCCTCGGTCGCCGACCGCGACGGCGAATACTACCTGCGGCAGGAGGGGCTGGGCCTCTTGGTCGGCGCCTATGAGCGCGACATGCGCTTCTGGGCGGAGGAGACCACGCCGCTCGGCTTCGGCCACGAGCTTTTCGCCGACGATCTGGGCCGGATCGAGGAAAACGTGATGCGCGCCATCGACCGCGTGCCGGCGGTCGGCACGGCGGGCATCAAGCGCGTCATCAACGGCCCGATGATCTGGTCGCCCGACAGCGCCGCGCTGTTCGGCCCGGTGCCGGAGCTGAAGAACTATTTCTGCTGCTGCGGCATCATTCCCGGCTTCTCGCAATCGGGCGGGCTCGGCAAGCTCGCCGCCGAATGGATGATCGAGGGCGAGCCCTCGCTCGACATGTTCGCCTGGGATCTCGCGCGTTTCGGCGACTGGGCGGACAAGGCCTTCACCAAGGCCCGGGTGCGCGACCAGTATGCCCACCGCTTCAAGATCCACTTCCCGAACGAGGAACGCGCCGCCGGCCGCCCGGCGCGGGTGCGCCCGGCCTACGAGTTCCAGAAGAGCCTCGGCGCGGTGTTCGGGCTGAATTTCGGCTGGGAACATCCGCTCTGGTTCTCGGCCGAGGGCGAGCCGAAGGAAGAGACCGTCGGCTTCACCCGCCAGAACTGGTGGGCGCCGGTGGGCCGCGAGGCGCGGATGCTGCGCGAGAATGCCGGGATCATCGACATCTCGAACTTCGCCCGCTACGAGATCAAGGGGCCGGGGGCCGAGGCCTGGCTGAACGCGCTCCTGGCCAACCGGATGCCCGCGCGGGTCGGCCGGTCCTGCCTTTCGCCGCTGATCGGCAAGCGCGGCGGCATCGCCGGCGATTTCACCGTGACCCGGCTGGCGGAGGACGAGTTCCTGATGATCGGCTCGGGCATGGCCGAGCGTTTCCACCAGCGGTTCTTCCAGGCGGTGCCGCTGCCCGAGGGCACCACCTTCCGCTCGGTCACGGTGGAGACCGCCGGCTTCAACGTCGCCGGCCCGAAATCGCGCGCGTTGCTGCAATCGCTGACCGAGGCGGATCTGTCGACCGAGGCCTTCCCCTTCATGCGCTCGCAGCGCATCAAGGTCGCGGGGGTCGATGTGGTGGCGCTGCGGGTGTCCTTCACCGGCGATCTGGGCTGGGAGCTGCATTGCGCCGAGGCCGACCAGCTCGCGCTCTACCGGGCGCTGCTCGCCGCCGCCCCGGCCTTCGGCGCCGGGCCGGTGGGGTCGCGCGCGCTGGCCTCGCTGCGCATCGAGAAGGGGTATGGCAGCTGGAGCCGGGAATATTCGCCGGAATACTGGCCGCAGGAAAGCGGCCTCGCGCCGCTCATCAAGCTCGACAAGGGCGATTTCCTGAACCGCGACGCCTATGTGGCGCTGCACAACAACCCGCCGCGCGACAGGCTGGTCTCGATCCGCATCGACGCGAAAGAGGCCGATGCGACGGGGGGCGAGCCGATCTTCCTGCCCGACGGCACCCCGGCGGGGCAGGTCTCGTCCGGCGCCTATGGCTATTCGGTCGGCATGTCGCTGGCGCTGGCCTATGTGCGGGCGGGAAGCTGCGAGCCGGGCGACAAGCTGCATGTCGCGATCCTCGGCCGGATGCACGAGGCCGA
>JBDHSR010000126.1:0-8488 GCA_039808305.1 Gemmobacter sp.
CGCCGCCGGGGCTCAGCGCCCCATCAGCACGTCGAGCGGCACCGGCTGCGAGATGCGCCATTCGTCGACGCGGGCGGGCTTGCCGCCGGTGATCTCGACGATCTGCATCAGCGCGGTGTTCTGGTGGTGCAGCTCGGCCGAGAAGCTGCGCGGGCCGAAGGCGGTCGGCTCGTCGCGCATCTTCTCCAGCTCGGCGGTGACCGCCGCGCCGTCGGTGCTGCCGGCGCGTTCGACGGCCTTGGCCCAGAGGTCGATCAGCACATAGCCGGGATAGGCGTATTGGCTGGCCGGGCGGGCGCCGGTGCGCGCCTCGTAGGCCGCGTTGAACGCCTCGACCTCGGGGCGCGGGTCGTCGCCGTGGATGGAGCCCTGCACCGGCAGGATGAAGCCCGAAAGCCCCGGCACCGCGTCGAGCCAATAGGAGCCGTCCACCGCCGAGCCGTTCAGGATCGGCGCGTCGATCCCGGCGGCGCGGATCTGGCGCACCGCCGCCGCCGCCCCCGGCATCACCGAGCAGAGCATGATGACATCCGGCGCCTTGGCCAGCGACTTGATGCGGGTGATCTGGCTCGCGATCGAGGCGTCGTCGTTCTTGAACGTGTCGCGCCCGACGATCTCGGCCCCGTCGAGCTGCGGGAACATCCAGTCGAAGCCGGTGCAGATGCCCTTGTTGTATTCGATGAAGGTATCCTCCAGCACGAAGGCGCTGCGGGCGCCGCGCCTGGCATGGGCCCATTCCGCCATGGTCGCGCCCTGCACCGGCGCAAGGACCGAGGACGAGAAGCTGAGCGGGCCGACGCCCTGGATGCCGGCCTTCACATCCTCGGCGCAGAGGAAGAAGCTCAGCATCCCCTCGCCCTCGGCGACCAGCGCGGCGGGCGCGCCGAAATCGTAGTCGCAGGAGACCACCATCATCTCGGCCCCCTGGTCGAGCACGTCGAGCCCGGCCTTGGCGCTTTCGGCGCGGTCGGTGCGGGTATCGGCCTCGACGACCCGGACCTGCCGGCCGAGCAGCCCGCCGGCCGCGTTGATCTCGTCGATGCGGATCCTGGCGGCGGTGGCGGCGGGGGTGTCGTAGGCTTCCATCCAGCCGGATTTGGCGATGGCGAAGCCGACCGTCAGGTCTTCGGCCAAGGCGGGCGTGGCGGCGAGCAGCGCCAGCAGGGACAGGGCGTGTTTCATGGGAAACTCCGTGTTGGAAAGGGTCATTGATTGGGAGTGCCGCGCCCGGTGACCCAGCGGGCGGGCAGCATGATCTCGCGCCCGGCCATCAGGCCGCCGGGGCGAAAGACGAGAACGAGGATCATCGCCACCGCGATCAGGATCTCCTGGCTTCCCGGCGGCAGGGCGAAGGTGGCGGCGCCGAAGCTCACGCCCTTTTCCAGCCGCACCAGCCCCTCGACCGCGAGCGACAGCGCCAGCACGCCGGTCACCGCGCCGGAGAGCGAGCCGATGCCGCCCACCACCGCCATGGCGAGCATGAGGAAGGTGAGGCCGAGATAGAAGCCGTCCGGGTTGATGACGCCGATGAAATGACCCATCAGCGCGCCGCCCGCCCCGCAGAAGAAGGCCGAGAGCGTATAGGCCAGCAGCCGGTGCCGGTAGCGGTCGATGCCCGAGGCGGCGGCCGCCACCTCGTCCTCGCGCGTGGCGCGCAGCGCGAGGCCGGAGGCCGAGGCGGCATAGACCGCCGCCGCCGCGATGGCCGCCACCGCCCAGCCGAGCGCCACCCAGGGCGTGATGTAACGCTCCAGCCCCACCACCGAGGAGGTGCCGCCGGTGACCGGCGTCCAGTTCGACCAGATCGCGTTGACCATGGCGAGGAAGGCGAAGGTGGCGATGGAGGCGGCGATGCCCGAAAGCCGCAGGATCGCCGCGCCCGATACCAGCGCCAGGGCGGCGGCGGCCAGCCCGGCCACCAGCGCGGCCGGAAAGACCGGCCAGCGCGCGTCGGCCAGCATCTCGGGCAGGCCGGGCAGCAGCGTCGCCTTCATCCCCGGCTGCAAGGTCAGCCAGGCCGAGACATAGGCGCCGATGCAGGCGAAGGCGGCATGGCCGAAGCTGACCACGCCGGAATTGCCGGCGAAGATCCAGAAGCCCACGACCAGCGTGACGCGGATCAGCGTCTCCGAGGCCATGCGCGCCGCCGCGCGGTCGCCCAGCGTGGTGGCGAGCACGACGAAGGCGAGCAGCGCGAGCGCCAGCAGGACCGGCGTGGTGGCCGCCATGCGGCGGCGGATCATGTGTTGGGTGACCATGGCTCAGACCCTCGGCTTGGCATTGGCGGGGGCGAACAGCCCCTGCGGACGGAACAGCAGGACAAGGATGACCAGCCCGAACACGAAGGCGTCGCGGAACGGGCGCAGCTCGGCCGGAAGCCCGGCCTGCAACAGCGCCGAGGCCGCGCCGAGGCCCAGCCCCGCCACCACCGCGCCCGACAGGCTGCCCATGCCGCCCATCACCGTGGCGATGAAGCCCAGCAGCATGATCTGCCCGCCCATCCGCACATCGGCCACCCCGGTCTGCGCGACGAGGATCAGCGCCACCACGGCGGCGAGCGCCCCCGAAAGCGCGAAGGCGCCCGAGATCACCCGGTTGGCCCGCACCCCCAGCAGCCGCGCCATGCCGAAATCCGCCGCCGCCGCCCGCATCTCCAGCCCGAGGCGCGAGCGTTTCAGCATCAGCGCCAGCGCCAGAAGGATCAGCGCCACCGCCGCGATGACGATCAGTTGCAGAAGCGGCACCTGCGCGGGGCCGAGGCGCACCGGCAGGCCCAGCTCCGCCCAGAGGCTCACCGCCTTGGGCCGGCCGCCGTAAAGCACCAGCAGCAGGTTCTGGAGCGCCACCCCCAGCGCGAAACTGCCCACCATCAGGGCGACGGGCGAGGCGTGGCGCAGCGGCCGGAACACCAGCGCCTCGGCCAGCAGCGCCAGCCCCGCCCCGAAGCCGAGGATCAGCGGGATCAGCAGGATCGCGGGCAGCCGGCCGAGGCCCAGCACCGCCACCGCCTCGGTCGAGGGCAGGATCAGCGCGAAGACCGCGCAGGCGATGAACTGGCCATGGGCGAAGTTCACCAGCCGCATCACCCCGAAGATCAGCGCGATCCCCAGCGCCGCCAGCGCGTAGATCCCGCCGAGCGCGAGGGCGTCGAACAGCAGTTGCAGGCTCATGCCGGTTCTCCGAAATAGGCTTCGGTCAAGAGGTCGCGGGCGGCGAAATCGGCGGCGTCGCCATCGGCGACGATCCGGCCGCCGCGCATCAGGAGCATCCGCCCGCCCACCCGCGCGGCGCGGGCCGAGGATTGCTCCACGATCACCAGCGTCAGCCCGCGCAGGGCCTGCAGGTGGCAGAGCCGCTCGTACACCTCGTCCACCACCTTGGGCGCGAGGCCGAGCGAGGGCTCGTCGACCAGCATCACCTTCGGGTTGGTCATCAGCGCGCGCGAGATCGCCAGCATCTGCTGCTGGCCGCCCGACAGCGCGCCGGCCTGCGCCTCGGCCCGGTCGCGCAGGATGGGGAAGGCGGCGAAGACGGTCTCCAGATCGTCGCCCACCGCGCCCCGGTCGCGGCGCATCCCGGTGCCGACCATCAGGTTCTCGCGCACCGTGAGGCCGGCGAAGATGCGCCGCCCCTCGGGCACCATCGACAGGCCGCGCCGGGCGATGGTCTCGGGCGGCAGGCCCGACAGGATCGCGCCATCCATCTCGATCCGGCCATGCGCGGCGCGCACCGCGCCCGAGATCGCGGCCAGCAGCGAGGATTTGCCCGCGCCGTTGGGGCCGGAGACGAAGAGCCGTTCCCCTTCGGCCACGGCGAAGGAAAGACCCGACAGCGCGGTCAGCTTGCCGTAACGCACCGCGAGGTCGTGGACCGACAGCTTGCTCATGCCGCTTCCTCCGCATGGGCGCCGAGATAGGCCTCGCGCACCGCGCGCGAGCCGAGGATCGCCGCCCGGTCGCCGCGCTCGATCACCTTGCCGCCGTCGAGCACGATCACGTCGGCGGCGACCGAAAGCACCAGCCCGACATTGTGCTCGATCAACATGCAGCCGATGCCGAGCTCGCCGGCGATGCGGCGGATCAGGGCGGCCAGATCGGCGGCCTCGGCCTCCGACATGCCGGCGGCGGGCTCGTCGAGCAGCAGGAAGCGCGGGCTGCCGATCAGGGCGCGGGCGATGGCCACCCGGCGCTCGTCGGTATAGGGCAGGCCGGCGGCGGGGCGGCTTTCCAGATCGGCGATGCCCATCCAGCGCAGGAGGTCCGCCGCCGCGTGTTCCGCCGCCGCCCGCCGCATCCCGAGGCCGACCCCGGTGCAGGCGAGGTTGTCGAGCACGTCGAGCCCGGCAAACAGCCGCCCGGCCTGGAAGGTGCGCGCCACCCCGGCCCGCCGCATCGCATGGGCGGAGAGCGCCGAGACATCGCGCCCTTCCAGCAGCACCCGCCCGGCATCCGGGCGCTGGAAGCCCGAGAGCACGTTGACGCAGGTGGTCTTGCCCGCCCCGTTCGGGCCGATCAGCCCGACCACCTGCCCCGGCGCGATGGCGAGCGTCACCCCCGTCAGCGCCCGGAAGCCGCCGAAGGCGACCCCCACCCCGTCCAGCGCCAGCGCCATCTCAGGCAAGCTCCACGGCGCGGGCCGGATGCGCGGCGCCCGCCTCGGCGGCCTGGGTCAGCACATAGACGCCCGAGGCGTCGAGCTCCGCCAGCCAGCCCGGTTCGATGACGATGGTGGTGGTCACCTCCTGGATGACGGCGGGGCCGGCGATGCGGTCGCCCGCGCCGAGCAGCGCGCCGTCATAGACCGGGGTTTCCTGCGGGATGCCGGCGGCGGTGAAGATCATCCCGCGCGTGCCCTTCAGCGCGGAATGCGCGCCCTTGCCGGGGGCGATGGTCATGCGGGCGGGCTTGTCCACCGCGCCGGTGATGGCGCTTTCGACATTCACCACCTCGACCGCGCTATGCGGTTCGGAATAGGTGTAAAGCTCCTCGTGGCGGGCGTGGAAGGCGGCCTTGAGCCGGTCGAGCGCGGCTTCGGTGATCTCGAACGGCTCGATGTCGACGGTGCATTCATGCACCTGCCCGACATAGCGCATGTCGAGGCTGCGGCGGATCGAGATGCGGTCCTCGGTGAAGCCGTCGGACTTCAGATCCTCGCGGCCCCGCGTCTCCAGCCCGGTGAAGAGCGCGTTGAGCCGCGCGGCGGCCTCGGCGCCCTCCAGACGGGCGGCGGCGGGGGCCATGTAGTTGTATTTCACGTCCGAGATGATCTGCCCGAAGGCGCAGAGGCCGGAGGCGAGCTTGGAGATCAGCACCTTGCCGATGCCCATCTCGCGCGCCAGCGCCGTGATATGCGCCGCCGTCGCGCCGCCGGCGCAGTTCAGCACGAAATCGCGCGGGTCGTAGCCGCGTTCGACCGAGACGCGGCGGATGGCGTTGACCATGTTGTTGTTGACGATGGTGAACATGCCATGCGCGGCGGTCTCGACGCTGATGCCCAGCGGATCGGCGAGATGGGCCTTGATCGCGGCGCGGGCCTTTTCGACGTTCAGCGGCAGGCGGCCGCCGACGAGGCCGTCGGGGTTCAGATAGCCCAGCACCAGATTGGCGTCGGTGGTGGTGGGCTTCGCGCCGCCCTGGTCGTAGCAGGCCGGCCCCGGCTCCGACCCCGCCGATTGCGGGCCCATCTGCATCAGGCCCATGCTGTCGATCCAGCCGATCGAGCCGCCGCCGGCGCCCAGCGTCTCCACCTGGATCATCGGGATGCCGATGCGGTAGCGCAGGAAGTCGATGTTCTTCGAGACATTGGCCCGCCCGTCGCGGGTCAGCGTGATGTCGAAGCTGGTGCCGCCCATGTCGACGGTGATGATGTCGCGCATCCCCCAGGGCTCGCCCAGCCAGAGCGCGGCCTGCGGCGCCGAGGCGGGGCCGGAATTGATCGCGTAGACCGACTGGTCGGAGACCACCTTGCCGAGGGCGAGGCCGCCGTTCGACTGGAAGTAGCGCACCGGATGGCGCGCGCCGAGCGAGCGGAAATAGCCGTCCACCGCCTCGACATAGCGTTGCAGGATCGGGGCGAGATAGGCGTTCACGATGGCGGTGGAGGTGCGGGTATATTCGCGCACCTGCGGATAGAGCTGGCTGCCGACGGTGAGGCGCACCTCCGGCATCATCTCGCGCACGATTTCCGCCGCGCGGAGCTCGTGTTCGGGATGCAGCACCGACCAGACGAAGCTGATGGCGACCGACTCCACCCCTTCGCGGAGGAAATGGCGGCAGGCGTCGCGCACCTCGTCCTCGTCCAGCGGGGTGTGGACGGCGCCGGTGGAGAGGACGCGCTCGCCGACCCCCCGGCGCAGGTAGCGCGGCACCAGCATGGTGGCGGGCGGGTATTCCGGGTCGTAGCGGTAGCCGTCCTCCTTGTGGCCGAGGCGGATCTCGATGCTGTCCTCGTGGCCCTTGGTGGCGATCAGGCCGGTGCGGGCGCCGTTATGGGTGATGAGGGCGTTCAGCCCCACCGTGGTGCCGTTGATGCAGAGATCGGCGTTCGACACGATGGTCTCGGGCGAAAGGCCGGTCTCCTCCTCGATGAGGCGCAGCCCGTTGCGGATCGCGGCCGTCGGGTCGTTGGGGGTGGAGAGCGCCTTGAAGATCCGCACGCCGCCCTTGCGGTCGGCCAGGATGAAATCGGTGAAGGTGCCGCCGGCGTCGATGCCGAGACGATACTGGTTCTGCATGGGATGCGTCCTTTCGGGGTGGCCGAGGTCGCACGGGGGGCTGCCTGCCCCCCGGACCCCCCGGGGATATTTCGGGACAGAAAATGAAGGTCAGGCGGCGCGCAGCTTCGCGGTGGCGTCGTGGTCCACCGTCAGGCTGTCGCGGTCGGCGATGACGACGCCGTAGTCGAGCCGCGCGCCCTCGATGGAGACGAGGCCGTTGCGCACATCCTCCACCACCTTCTGCACGTCGCGCTCATACGGGTTGCCGTAGCCGCCGCCGCCGGGGTTCTTGTTGGCGGCGCGCTCGCCGGGGCGGATCGTCTCGATCACGTTCTCGGTGATGATCTGGGTCTTGCCGCCGCGCGTGACCTCCAGCCGGCCGACCTTGGGCTGGACCAGGGCGGATTTCGCGCCGGCAGCCCCCATGGCGGGGATGCGGCGGCCCTCGCCGAAGGTGACCAGCGTCATCGGCGCGTCGAGCGGCTCCACCTCCCAGCAGGTGCCGGAGCCGCCGCGGTTGCGGCCGGCGCCGCCGGAATCCTCCATCAGCCCGTAGCGGTGGATGATGATCGGGTAGCTGTGTTCCAGCATCTCGATGTCTCCGCTGGTCAGCGCGCCGAAGCAGCATTCCGGGCCGCAGGCGTGCCAGCCGTCCTGGCTGGCGGTGGCGCCGGCGCCGGAGATGATCGAGGCCAGCACCATGGTGACGTATTCCTCGTCATGCCGCTTGTCCCAGCCGGCGATGTTGCAGCCATTGGCATGGCCCCAGCTCGCCGAGACCTTGGCGGGGGCGGCCTGTTCGAAGGCGAGGCGCACCGCGTCGGTCAGCGTCTCCATCGGCGTCGTCGTGCAGTTCATGTGCGGCGCGGGGGATTTCGCGTTGCAGAGCGTGCCCTTCGGCCCCATGTCGGTGGTCACGCAGCGATAGAGCCCCTCGTTGTAGGGCGGCGGCAGTTGCGCGAACATCATCAGCCCGAGATAGACGCCGGAATGGCTGTTCCCCTCGTAGCTGTTGATGAAATAGGGCACCTGCGGGGGGCTGGCGATGGCGATGTGGCAGCCGTCGCCCTCGATGGTGACGGTGGCGGTGATCTCGAAATCGCCGAAGCCGTGGCCGGCGTCCTCCAGGATGGCGGTGCCGCCATAGGTGCCGTCGGGAACCTCGGAGATCAGCTTGCGCATATGCGCCTCGGCCATGTCGAGGAGTTCCGCGATGCAGTCCTGCACCACCTGCTTGCCGTATTTGTCCATCAGCCGCCTGAGGTTGCGCGCGCCGACCTGGCAGGCGCCGATCAGCGCGTTGAAATCGCCCTCCTGGTCGCGGCGGGCGCGCATGTTGGTCAAGAGCAGGTTCATCACGTCATGGCGCGGCTTGCCCTTGTCCCAGAGCTTCACCGGCGGGATGCGCAGCCCCTCGGCGAAGATCTCGGTGGCGTTGGGGTTGTAGCCGGCGGGGACCGGGCCGCCGATGTCGGTCAGGTGGCCCTTGCAGACCGTCCAGAACACCAGCTCGCCCTCGTAGAAGACCGGCATGTACATGCAGGTGTCGATGATATGGCTGCCGCCATAGGCCGGGTCGTTGTGCAGGATCAGGTCGCCCTCGTGGATCTCGCCCTCGAAGAAGCGCGCCACCGATTTCATCGCCGGGATCAGCGAGCCGAGATGGATCGGGATGTCCTGGCCTTGCAGGATCATCTCGGGCGTGTGGTTGAACAGCGCCGTCGAATAGTCGTGCGCCAGGTTGAAGACCGAGCTGCGCGCGGTCTGTTCCAG
>JBDHSR010000127.1:0-8487 GCA_039808305.1 Gemmobacter sp.
TCCACCTCGCCGCCGCAGATCGCCGGGGCGAGCATGTAGGTGCCCAGCTCGATGCGGTCGGCCACCACCGGATGCGTGGCCCCGCCCAGCCGGTCGACCCCCTGCACGGTGATCGTCTCCGTCCCCTCGCCCTCGATCTGCGCGCCCATCCGGCGCAGGCAATGCGCCAGATCGACGATCTCCGGCTCGCGCGCGGCGTTCTTCAGCACGGTCGTGCCCTTCGCCAGCGTGGCGGCGAGCAGGGCGTTCTCGGTCGCGCCGACCGAGACGAAGGGGAATTCGACCACCGCGCCGGTCAGCCGCCCGCCGGGGGCCCTGGCATGGACATAGCCGTCGCGCAGGTCGAGCTCCGCCCCCATCGCCTCCAGCGCCTTCAGGTGCAGATCCACCGGCCGCGCCCCGATGGCGCAGCCGCCGGGCAGCGAGACGACCGCATGACCGTCGCGCGCCAGCATCGGACCCAGAACCAGGATCGAGGCGCGCATCTTGCGCACGATGTCATAGTCGGCGGTGTGGTTGCCGATCCGGTAGCTCGACATCGCCAGCACCTTGCCGCCCTGCAACCCCGCCACTTCGGAGCCCAGCGATTGCAGGAGCTGCGTCATGGTGCTGATGTCCGACAGGCGCGGCGCGTTGGTCAGCGTCAGCGGCTCTTCCGTCAGCAATGTCGCCGGCATCAGCGTCAGGCAGGCGTTCTTGGCGCCGGCGATCGGTATCACCCCGTCCAGCTCGTTGCCGCCGCGCACCAGAATCGAATCCATTCCCGCCTCACTCGTCGTTGTCTGTCGCCGTGGCGTCCCGCGCCGCGTCGCGTGCCCGCGCCTGAGCCTTGCGCCGGGCCATATTGGCCTTCAGCGCCGCTTTCAGCCGCTCTTCCCGCGTGGTCCCGGCCTTCGCCGCCTTGCGGGCGGAGGATGGTTCGGAAGGGGAGGGGTGATCGCCGGGCTCGCTCATGTGCCCCTGTTAGCCCAGGTGTGAAAAAGCGTCCAGATTGCGCTTGCACATGCCGGAGATTACGTCTATCTCCCCGCCACGCCCGGCGGAGACACGCCGAAGCGGCCCGGCGCTGTGGTAGCTCAGTGGTAGAGCACTCCCTTGGTAAGGGAGAGGTCGAGAGTTCAATCCTCTCTCACAGCACCATTTATCTTCATATATCAAGGGATTGGCCGCTCGCGCCCCAAGGGTGGGCTTTTGGTCGGGCTGGCTATCGGGCGGGCCTGTCTTCCGGCAGGAAACCCCATTTCGAAGGTGTACGACACGCGGACAGGCGACACCAACGGCTGCGTGCCGAGGACCGGAGCGGGTACGCGCCACGGTATCCTCCGTGGCTCGGGACGGCCTGTCCCCTCACAGCAGCGGGGCCGTCCCGTCGCGTGCTCACTCCGCGCCGATGAAGCGCGCCAGCTTGCCCAGGGTTTGCAGCCCCAGTTCCACCGCGCCGAAGCCCCTGGCGGTCTGGAACTCGGCGGCGGTGCTGAACACCATGCCGAGCGTCACCTTCGTCGCGTCGCCGGTCTCTTCGAACGCGGCCCAGGCGTCGGCGTGTTTCGGGCCGTTCTCGCCCCAGAGCAGGGTATAGGCGATCCGCGCGCCGGAATGGACCTCGGTATAGCGGTGGTGGTTGGGGAAGACCGTGCCGTCCGGCGCGATCATGTCGAACACCCATTCGCCGCCCGCCCGCAGGTCGATCCGCTTCGTGCGGCAGGAAAATCCCTCCGGCCCCCACCAGCGCGGCAGGGTGTCCGGGTTCATCCAGGCGCCCCAGACCAGCGGGCGGGGCGCCCGGATCAGCCGTTCGATCACCATGGTCCGTCCGGCCACGCCCGCGAGATTGTCCAGTCCCGCGTCGAAGCCCTGCCGGTAATCCGCCGCCATGTCCTCCGCCAGGGAGGAGAGTTGCACCGTCACCCCGATCCGGCTGGCCTCGCCCTCCGCCGAGAAATCCGCCGTCACCAGGGCCGCCGAGCGTGTCTCGTCCCCGGCGGAGACCACCTCGTAATTCACGCTGCGCCGCGCGGGCCGTAGGTCCAGCCAGCCGCAGTCGCAGCGGATGTCGGGCTGGCCCGCCGCCTTGCAGAGCGAGACCTCGCGCCCGCCGACGCGCGTGTCGGCTTCGAGGAACTCGACCGTGACCGACGGCGCCGGCGCGGCCCAGACCGCCCGCGCGGCGGGGGCCGTCCAGACCTGCCACAGCGTCGCGACCGGCGCCGCCACCTGCCGCTCGAAGGTGAGGGTCGCGAAGCGGCCCATCACATCAACCCGCCGGCATAGGCTTCGAGCTGCGTCGCCACCGTGCCCCAGCCGTCGAAGAAGCCCATCTCCTCATGCGCCTTGCGGGTCTCGGGGCTGCGGTGGCGGGCGATGGCGGTATAGGTCGTCCCGCCCCCCGGCGCATCCGCGAGGAGCAGGATCGCGGTCATGAACGGCTCGGGCGCGGGTTTCCAGCCTTCGGTGTAAGTGTCGGTGAACACCAGCTTTTCTTCCGGCACGATGTCCAGCCAGACCCCCTTGTTGTCCATCACGCTGCCCTCCACCTCGAAGGTGGTGTTGAACCGCCCGCCGACCCGCAGGTCGATCTCCACCGCCGTCACCCTGTGCGGCGCGGGGATGAAGAAATGCGGGATATGTTCGGGACGTGTCCAGCATTCCCAGATCAGGCGCCGTGGCACGGCGAGGGTGCGGGTGAAGCTCAGGTCGGTATCGGGGTCGAGATCGGGGGTCATTCCGCGCGTTCCTTCATCAGCTTCGTCACATAGTCGTCCAGCCGGTCGAGCCGGGATTCCCAGATCGCCCGCTGCGCGTCGAGCCATGACCGCACCGGGGCCAGCGCCCCGGGCACGATGGCGCAGGACCGCACGCGGCCATCCTTCGTCGTGGCGATCAGCCCCGCCGCCTCCAGCACCGAAAGATGCCGCATCACCGTGGGCAACCGCAGCCCGGTGGGCGCGGCGAGCTCCGTCACCGCCGCGGGCCCCTGCGCCAGCCGCGTCAGGATCGCCCGCCGGGTCGGATCGGACAGGGCGTGGAACAGGAGCGAGAGGTCGGGATCATGCTTAGCCATTGGGCTAACTTTAGGCCGATCACCGCGCATGGTAAGAAAAACTTCGCCGGTCGGCTAAGTTTCGCCGGTCTCGATAGAACCAAGGCGTTCCCCTCGGTCCTTCCGATGCCTCGGCCGCAGGGGAACTTCGGTCGCCTTGAGGTTTCGGCGAAGGGGGCAGCAGGACCTCGGCCCGATCCGCCCCACACGGATCCGCAGGCGGGGGGTG
This sequence comes from Gemmobacter sp., assembly GCA_039808305.1. Taxonomy (GTDB): domain Bacteria; phylum Pseudomonadota; class Alphaproteobacteria; order Rhodobacterales; family Rhodobacteraceae; genus Gemmobacter. The sequence goes on from JBDHSR010000127.1 coordinate 3,270, forward strand.
GGCCGGTCCGATGGGCGGTTGCCCCGGCCGTCGATTCCCGGCCATATGGGCGCATGAGGTATCCCGACGGCATATCCCATGGCGCGGCGCTGTTTCCGTTGTTGATCGGAACCAGGGCACGCCATGTTCCTGGGTTGTCCCTGCGCTGAGCGCGGGACAACCCCCGGCCTTCCTGAAAACCGAACATCAACCGGCGGCCTGACGGCGCCGATGGGATATGCCATGACATTCTGGACCGAACTGGCCCGCGCCTCGACCGAGGCGGGCGACGCCATCGTCTTGCGACGACGCGACACCATCCACGAAATCCTCTTCAACGGCATCGAGCTGATGTCGAACCTCACCTGGCGCTCCGAGGCGGTGCTGGCCGAGCGCAGCCTGCGCCGCCTCGGCCGGCCCGATGCCCATGTGCTGATCGGCGGCCTCGGGATGGGCTTCACGCTGCGCACCGCGCTGGATCTGCTGGGGGACCGCGCCCGGGTGACGGTGTGCGAGCTCATCCCGGCGATCGCCGGCTGGAACCGCGGGGAGCTGGGGGCGCTGGCGGGCCATCCGCTGCGCGATCCCCGCGTCGATCTGCGCATCATGGACGTGATGGATGTGCTGGAGGCCAGCCCCGGCGCGTTCGACGTGATCCTGATGGATACCGACAACGGCCCGGACCTCACCGTCCGCGCGGCCAATGCGCGGCTCTATGCCCGACCGGGGCTGGAGGTCGCGCGGCGGGCTTTGCGCCCGGGCGGCATCGCGGCCTTCTGGTCGGCCGGGATTTCGGACGCTTTCGAGGCGCGGCTGGCCGAGGGCGGGTGGAGCTGGAGCCGCGAGGACATCCAGTTGCCCGGCGGGCGGGTCGACGCCTTCCACCATGTATATTTCGGCCGCCTCTCCCCGGAGGCGGCGCGGCAGGCGGGCGGGGCGCTTCCGCGGGCGATGCCCACGGCCCCGGCCATGTCGCCGACGCGCCGCGCCGATCCTGCGCCTCGCGCCATGCCGGCTTGACCCCGTCCCCCGCCGGGCGCATCAAGGCGCGCTGGCGGAGGGATGCCGATGGCGGAAAACGAAAATCTTCGCGGCGCGATGTTCATGGCGCTCTCGATGGCGGGCTTCGCCATCGAGGACATGTGCCTGAAGGCGGCGGCGCGGGTGATGCCGCTGGGGCAGGTGGTGCTCATGGTGGGGATCGCCGGAATGGTCGTCTTCGCCGCCATGGCCGCCCGCCGGGGCGAGGCGCTGTTCCATCCGGCGATGGTCTCGCGGCCGATGCTGGTGCGGTCGGGGTTCGAGCTGGCGGGGCGGGTCTTCTACGCGCTGGCGGTGGCGCTGACCCCGCTTTCCACCACCTCGGCCATCCTTCAGGCGACGCCGCTGGTGGTGGTCGCCGGGGCGGCGCTGCTCTTCGGGGAGACCGTCGGCTGGCGGCGCTGGTCGGCGGTGCTGGTCGGGTTTCTGGGCGTGCTCGTCATCCTGCGGCCGGGGCTTTCGGGGTTCTCGGTCCTCAGCCTGCTGGCGGTGGCGGGGATGCTGGGTTTCGCCGGGCGCGATCTCGCCACCCGCGCCGCGCCGAAGCTGCTGTCGAACCGGCAGCTGGGGATCATGGGCTTTGCCGTGCTGGCCGTCTCCGGCCTGCTGATCCTGTGGCGGGAGGGCGGGCCGCGCCCCATCGATGCGACGGGGCTGGCCTGGGCGGCGGGCACGACAATATTCGCCATCGCCGGCTATCACGCGCTGACCGCGGCGATGCGGACGGGCGAGGTGGGCTTCGTCACCCCGTTCCGCTACACGCGGCTGGTCTTCGCGCTGATCCTCGCCATGGCGGTGTTCGGCGAAAGGCCGGATATGGCCACGCTGGCGGGCTCGGTGCTGATCGTCGGCTCCGGCGTCTACGCGCTGCTGCGCCAGCGCCGGACCCGCGCCGTCTGACCCGCCGCCGTCGGCCTCGCTTCCGCCGGGATGACGGGCCGTCGCGGTCCGGGTGATCCGCGCGGGATGCCGGCGCCGGGATCGTGCGATCCTCCGGCGGAGAAACATGAATCTGAAATATGGTTCATATTTCGCTCCGTTTCCGACTCCGGTATGACGGGCGCAGGCAGCCATCCGGGGCTGCGCCTGTCGCTGGCGCGGACCGGAAGCAATTCCCCACATCACCTGAAGTTTCCGCTTCCCTGCGGCCGCGCGGCCCATGGCTGGGCGGTTTGCGAAAGAGTCGCGATATGGCCAGGGACGAGTTCATCGGCAGTAAATCCGCCGCCGCCGGGGGGTGGGGTGCGCTGAAAAGCTGCGGCAAGCGGCTGTTGCAGACCGGCCGGCCCTTCGCCGGCGCCCGCACCATGCTGAAGGCCAACCAGCCCGACGGCTTCGACTGCCCCGGCTGCGCCTGGGGCGACCCCGAACACGGCTCGTCCTTCGAATTCTGCGAGAACGGCGTGAAGGCCGTGGCCTGGGAGGCGACGCAGAAGCGCGTCGCGCCGGAGTTCTTCGCCGCCCACAGCGTCAGCGAACTGCGCGGCTGGTCGGATCACGACCTGGAGCATCAGGGCCGGCTGACGCATCCGATGGTCTATGACGCCGCCACCGACCGCTATCGCGCGACGACCTGGGACGAGGCTTTCGCCGGGATCGGCGCGGCGCTGAACGCGCTCGACCATCCCGACCGGGCCGAGTTCTACACCTCGGGCCGGGCCAGCAACGAGGCGGCCTTCCTCTACCAGCTTTTCGTCCGGCTCTACGGCACCAACAACTTCCCCGACTGCTCCAACATGTGCCACGAGGCGTCGGGCGTCGCGCTGACCGAGGCCATCGGCATCGGCAAGGGCACGGTGCGGCTGGAGGATTTCGAACAGGCCGACGCGATCTTCGTCATCGGCCAGAACCCCGGCACCAACCATCCGCGCATGCTGGCCGACCTGCGCAAGGCGACCGAACGCGGCGCGACGGTGGTGGTGTTCAACCCGCTGAAGGAAAAGGGGCTTCAGCGCTTCGCCGATCCGCAGAACAAGCTGGAGATGCTGCGCGGCGGCTCCGAACCGACCTCGACCGAGTATTTCCAGCCGCGCCTCGGCGGCGACATGGCGGCGGTGCGCGGCATGGCGAAGGTGGTCTTCGCCGAGGATGACGCGGCCATGGCGGCGGGCCGGCCTTCGGTGCTGGACCATGCCTTCATCGCGGACCATTGCCATGGCTATGCGGACTGGCGCGCGGAGGTGGAGGCGACGCCCTGGGAGCTGATCGAGGAACAGTCCGGTCTGAGCCGGGACGAGATCGCCCGCGCCGCCCGCATCTACCTCGACGCCGACAAGGTGATCTGCACCTGGGCCATGGGGGTGACGCAGCACCGCCATTCGGTCCAGACCATCCGCGAGATCGCCAACCTGATGTTCCTGCGCGGCAATATCGGCCGGCCCGGCACCGGCCTCTGCCCGGTGCGCGGCCATTCCAACGTGCAGGGCGACCGCACCGTCGGCATCAACGAGAAGGCGCCCAGGGCGCTGATCGACGCGCTGGAGCGCGAATTGGGCGTGACGCTGCCGCGCAAGCCCGGTCACAACGTGGTCGAGGCCATCGGCGCCATGCTGTCGGGCGAGGCCCGCGCCTTCATCGGCCTCGGCGGCAATTTCGCCCGCGCCACCCCCGACAGCGCGCTGGTCGCGCGCCTGCTGGGCGGGCTGGACCTGACGGTCCATGTCGCCACCAAGCTGAACCATTCGCATCTGCTGCCGGGGCGGGTATCCTACATCCTGCCCTGCCTCGGGCGAACCGAGATCGACCGGAACTCGAAAGGCGTACGCCAGATCGTGACCGTCGAGGATTCGATGAGCATGGTCCACGGCTCGGGCGGGATCAATCCGCCGGCCTCGAAGGAGCTGCGCTCGGAAATCGCCATCGTCGCCGGGATCGCGGCGGCGACGCTCGGTTCGCGGGTGGTGGACTGGGCGGGCCTCGCCGACGATTACGACCGGATCCGCGACCTGATCGCCCGGGTGCTGCCGGCCTTCGGCGACTACAACACCGCCGTGCGCCGCCCGCGCGGTTTCCGGCTGCGCAACCCCGCCGCCGAGCGGGAATGGAACACGCCGACCGGGCGGGCGAATTTCTTCGCGGCGCCCTTGCCCGAGCGGACGGAATGGCAGCAGGCGCAGGGCGGGGCCGACCGTTTCGTGTTGCAGACCTTCCGCTCGCATGACCAGTACAACACCACGATCTACGGCATGGACGACCGCTATCGGGGTGTCTATGGCGAGCGGAATGTCATCTTCATGAATGCCGACGATATGGCCCGGCTGGGGCTGGAGACCGGCGCGCGCGTCGATCTGGCCGGCGCGGCGCGCGAGGATGGCAGCCCGCGCAGGGCCGACGGCTTCCGCCTCGTGCCCTATGACATCCCCCGGGGCTGCATCGCGGGATATTATCCCGAGCTGAACCTGCTGGTGCCGCATGACGCCTTCGGCACCGGCAGCTTCACGCCGGTCTCGAAATCCGTCCTCGTCTCGCTCCGCGCCTCGGCGTGACGGGCGCGGGGGAGGAGGCGCAGGCGCGGGCCTTCGTCGCGCTGACCGAACGGTTCCTCGCGATCGCGCCTGAGGGGGTGTCTCCGCTCGGGGCGGGGATCCTCGCCGCGCTGCATCTGGGCATCGCCGGGGACAGCCGGAGCTTCGCCCGGCTGTTCGGCATCGAACACGCGCTGGTGCTGCGCGAGGCGGTCGCGCTTTCGGAGGAGCCGGGGCTGGTGGTGATCGAACGCCGCGATGCCCGGACGCAGAGGCTCTGGCTGGGCATCGGCGAAAGGGCGCGGCACCTGCTGGGATGACCCGGCCGCGCGGTCGGGTGGCCGCAGGGGCGGGAAGGCTGGCGGTCCGAGGCCAGCCGCATGGGGCGCACAAGATGGCCGCTTTGCCGCGTCGCGCGGCACGGCCGGGCTTCCGGCAAGCGGGAGGACGTGAGCTCCGCCCGCAGGGCCGCTCCATGGGGAATGTCCTGTTGCGCGTCGCGGCTCCGGTCCGGTGTTCGGTGGGCGGCCCGGAGAAACCGGGCCCGCGATGCGTTAAGGCTTGACGGCGATTTTCAAAGCCCCTAAGCAGGCCGCGCTGGAGGGGTATAGCTCAGTTGGTAGAGCATCGGTCTCCAAAACCGAGGGTCGCGGGTTCGAGTCCTGCTGCCCCTGCCAGCCAGTTTCCCCCGCATCCTCCGGTCTTTCGGCACCTCCTTGATGACAAGGGGATTT
>JBDHSR010000128.1:0-8473 GCA_039808305.1 Gemmobacter sp.
TGGGTTTCGAGATCGCGCGGGCGCTGGCCGGGACCGGGGCCGAGGTGCTGGTGAACGGCCGCGATGCCGGGCGGCTGGCGGCGGCGGTGGCGCGGCTCGGCGCCGAGGGGCTGGCGGCGCGGGCCTGCCGGTTCGACATCACCGATGACGCAGGCAGGGCGGCGGCGCTGGCCGGGCTGGGCGGGCGGCTCGACATCCTGGTGAACGCGGTGGGCCAGCGCGACCGGCGGCCGCTCGACGGCATGGAGGACGCGGCGGTGCGGGCGCTGGTCGAGACCGACCTGACGGCGGCGATCCTGCTGGCGCGCGGCGCGGCGCGGCTGATGCTGGCGGGCGGCTATGGGCGGATCATCCATGTCACCTCGATCGCGGGCGCGGTGGCGCGGCCGGGCGATACGGTCTATCCGGCGGCGAAGGCGGGGCTGACCGGCCTGATGCGGGCGCTGGCGGTGGAATATGGCGGGCGGGGCATCACCAGCAACGCCATCGCGCCGGGCTTCTTCGCCACCGAGACCAACCGCGCCATGGTGGACGACCCGGAGGTCGCGGCCTTCCTGCGGCTGCGGGTGCCCGCCGCGCGCTGGGGCCGGCCGGAGGAGGTGGCGGGGGCCGCGGTGTTCCTCGCCGGCCCGGCTTCCTCCTATGTCAACGGCCAGGTGATCGCCGTCGATGGCGGCATGACGGTGCGGATGTGATTCGGGGCCGGCTCCGCGCGACAGTCGCCCGGGCCTGACCGATCCCGCCCGGCGCGCCGGATTGGTTCCCGGCCGGCAACCATGCCAGTGCCGGAATTCGGCAAATCCTTGTTGATGGTAAATAATTTGCCGGTGGTTCCGACTGTTTCCCACGCCCCGGCCGGACTTTTTGACGCTGCGGCAATTCTGCGGGGAAATGCCAGACTTCGCGCAGGCTTAGGCTAAATCCACAGTGGAAGGGGCGGCCGGTCTGTTGCGCAAGAGGAAACAGTATCGCCCCAATTGTGGCGAATTCATGGCGCAATCGCACAGGTCCAAGGCGGGATTGTGGCGAAACCCGCGCCGGGCGGGGGCTTTTTTACTTTTCGGAAGGGATAACAAGCGGTATTCAGATCATGTCTCTCTGGGTGAGACAGGTGGCCGTGGGGGCGGCCGTCAGTGGTGTGCGCCGCAAGGCGCGGGAGTTGTTACGAAAGCGCTGCCAAGCTTCGGGAATTTCTAGTTTCAGGGTCCGCCCGCGCGGACCGATCTTTCCGGCAACGCCCTTGGGCGTGGCATTCTTTCACGCATCCCAAAACTCCTGACGGTGGTTCGTGTGGCGCAGGGCCCGACAGGGCCGCGTCGATCGGAGCGCCCTTCGGGGTAACGAGGGATCGTGCGGGCCGAGAGGCTCTGCTGAAGTGAGGGAACGAAGATGCCGGTATTTGCGCAGTACAATTTCGAGGATCCGGGCCTGGAAGTGCAGGATTCCGCTCTTGGAAACGGTGCCCAGCCCGGCATCTACATGAACGGTGCCACCAATGACGGCACCCAGGCGGTGCTGGACGGCCAGAACGATCTGGTGAAGATCTACGCCAACGACACCTTCCAGCTCGACCGCGGCACGCTGGAGATCCAGTTCAACCCGACCGATGTGGGCCGGCCCTGCGCCCAGACCATCATCGCGCGCGACAGCTCGGGCGAGACGGCGGGCGGCTTCCGGGCGGAATTGCAGCCCGATGGCTCCATCCTCGTCACGCATGAGACGCCCGACGGTTCGCATAGCTGGTCGACCCCGGCCGGTTTCGTCAACAATGGCGACGAGATCAAGCTGACCTATTCCTGGGACGAGGATAATGGCGGCCGGCTCGTCGTCGAGAACCACACCACGTCCGGCGACTATTCGACCGATACGCCCCCCGGCCTGACCATGGATCAGGGCCAGTCCGGCATCAGCCAGCCCTGGACGGTGGGCGCGGGCCAGGCCAATACGCCGGCCGGCACGCTGCTCAACCTCGATCAGCACATGGAAGGCCGCGTCGAATATGTGACCATCTCCGACACGGTGGACAACTGGCCCGAGCCGCAGGAGCCTGTCGCCTGCCCGGACACCGCCGTCACCGACGAGGACACGCCGGTCACCATCGACGTTCTGGCCAATGACAGCGACCCGCAGGGCCAGCCGCTGACCGTGACCTCGGCCACCGCCGGGCATGGCACGGTGACCGTCAATCCCGACGGCACGCTGACCTATGTGCCGGATGCCGATTACAACGGCCCGGACGAGATCACCTATACCGTCACCGATCCCGACGGGAACACCTCCAGCTCGACCGTGACCGTGACGGTGAACCCGGTGAACGACGATCCGGTCGCCAATGACGATACGGCGGCGACCGATCACGACACCCCGGTGGTGATCGACGTTCTCGGCAACGACACCGATGTCGATGGCGACACGCTGAGCATCCTCGGCACGCCGACCTCGGCCGATGGCACGGTGGTGGTGAACCCGGACGGCACGATCACCTTCACGCCGAATGACGGTTTCACCGGCGAGGCGACCATCACCTACGAGATCTCCGATGGCAATGGCGGCACCGATACCGCCACCGTCACGGTGACCGTGGGCGGCCCCGGCCGGGACGGCATCGTGCGCGGCACCGACGGCGACGACCTGATCGACCACGACTATGTCGATCCGACCGATGGCGACCGGGTGGATGCCAATGACGCGATCATCCCGGGCGACGAGCCGAATGACGACCGCGTGGTGGCGGGCGAGGGCGACGATACCGTGCGCTCGGGCCGTGGCGACGATACGGTCTCCGGCGGCACCGGCGACGACAGCGTGGAAGGCGGCTCGGGCAATGACCTGCTTCAGGGCGACGAGGGCGACGACACCCTGGTCGGCGGCAGCGGCGACGACACGCTGGAGGGCGGCGACGGCAATGACTCGCTGACCGGCGACAACGGGCAGGACGTGCTTTACGGCGGGGCCGGCGACGATACGCTGGTCGGCGGCCAGGAGGGCGACACGCTCTATGGCGGCGCGGGCAATGACAGCGTGACCGGCGGTCAGGGCGACGACGTGATCGACACGACCGACGGCTCCGGCGCGGGGTCGCCCGACCGGGCCTTCCCGGGCCTCTACCCGGCCGATGGCGATCCGGACGACGACCGCGACGCGGTGTCGGCCGGCGAGGGCAACGACACCATCACCACCGGCGACGATGCCGATACCATCCATGCCGGCGGCGGCGACGACCTGGTGGATGCCGGGGTCGACGACGACAGCGTGACCGGCGCGGGCGGCAATGACACGATCATCGCCGGCGAAGGCGCCGATACGGTGACCGGCGATCTGGGCGACGACCTGATCTATGGCGGCAGCGCGGCGGGCGAGAGCGATCCGACCCATCTGCCCGACGACGTGGATCCCGACCCGGAGAACGACCGCGACCTGCTGCTGGGCGGCTTGGGCAACGACACGATCTTCGGCCTCGACGACGACGACACGATCTATGGCGGGCAGGGCGACGATGTGGTGGATGCCGGCATCGACGACGACCTCGTCTATGGCGGCGCCGGCAATGACACGCTCATCGGCGGCGATGGCGCGGATACGCTGGTCGGCGGCGGCGACCGCGACCTGTTCATCGGCGGCAATGCCGGCGACGACATCGACGGCTCCGAGACCGGCGACGACTACGACACGCTCGACCTGAGCGGGGTCGGTCCGATCTCGATCGTCTACGACCCGGACAATGCCGAGAACGGCACGGTGACCTTCCTCGACACGGATGGCGCGCCGACCGGCACGATGCGCTTCGTGAACATCGAGAACGTGATCTCCAACGTCCCCGATGCCAATCCCGACAGCGCCACCACGCCCGAGGACACCCCGGTCACCATCGACGTTCTGGCCAATGACACCGATCCGAACGGCGATCCGCTGACCGTGGTCTCGGCCAGCGCCGGCAACGGCACGGTGACCATCAACCCGGACGGCACGCTGACCTATACGCCGGGCCCGGATTTCACCGGCACCGACACGATCACCTACACGATCACCGATCCCGACGGGAACCAGGACACCACCACCGTCACCGTGACGGTCACCCCCGGCCGCGACGGCTATGTCGACGGGACGGCGGGCAATGACCTGATCGACACCGGCTATACCGGCGACCCGGATGGCGACCGCATCGACTCGAACGATGCGATCCTGCCGGGCGACGACCCGAACGACGACCGTGTGCGCGCCGGCGAGGGCGACGATACGGTGCGGGCCGGCGAGGGCGATGACAGCGTGGATGGCGGCGGCGGCGACGATCTGGTCTATGGCGGGCCGGGCGACGACACGCTGAACGGCGAGGATGGCGACGACACGCTTCAGGGCGGCAACGGCTCCGATCTGGTCGATGGCGGCGACGGCGATGATGTCATCACCACCGGCGGCACCACCCGCCCGCTGCCCGATGTCGATTATCCGGGCCTCTGGCCGGCGGATGACGATCCGACCAACGATCTGGACACCGTCTATGGCGGCGCCGGCAACGACACCATCGACGGCGGCGACGGCGCCGACCTGATCTATGGCGGCACCGGCGACGACAGCATCAATGGCGGGATCGACGACGACACGATCTCGGGCGACGAGGGCGATGACACGATCATCGGCGGCGAAGGCTCGGATCTGGTCGATGGCGGCGCCGGCAACGACGTGATCTATGGCGGCTACGGCCCGGACATCCCGGACGAGGTGAACCTGCCCGACGAGATCGACCAGCGTCCGCTGAACGCCCGCGACACGCTTCATGGCGGGGCCGGCGACGACACGATCTACGGCATGGACGATGCCGACGAGATCCATGGCGACGACGGCAACGACCTGCTGGATGGCGGTATCGACAACGATACGGTCTATGGCGGCGCCGGCAATGACACGATCCGCGGCGGCCATGGCGCCGACAGCCTGCTCGGCGGCGACGACCGCGACACTTTCGTGGTCGACGCGCCGGAGAACGGCATCGGCGACGTGGTGGAGGGCGGCGCCGGCGGCGACGACTGGGATGTGCTCGACCTTTCGGCGGCGGGTCCGTTCCGCATCGTGGACCGGGTGACCGACAGCGACGGCAACGGCTTCGACGGAAGGGTGGAGTTCCTCGACGATGACGGCAACGTCACCGGCGAGATGACCTTCAACAATATCGAGGAGGTCATTCCCTGCTTCACGCCGGGCACGCTGATCGCCACCCCGCGCGGCGAGGTGCCGGTGGAAGAGCTGAAGGCCGGCGACCGGGTGATCACCCGCGACAACGGCATCCAGCAAATCCGCTGGATGGGCCAGAAGGCGCTGAGCTGGGCGGACCTGTCGCTCAACCCGCATCTGAAGCCGATCCTGATCCGTCAGGGCTCCCTCGGCAACGGCTTGCCGGAGCGCGACATGATGGTCTCGCCCAACCACCGGGTCCTGGTCGCCAACGACCGCACCGCGCTTTACTTCGACGAGCACGAGGTGCTGGTCTCGGCCAAGCATCTGGTGGCCGGCCGCGGCGTGCACGAGGTGGACAGCATGGGCACGACCTATATCCACTTCATGTTCGACCAGCACGAGGTCGTGCTGTCGAACGGCGCCTGGACCGAAAGCTTCCAGCCCGGCGACTACACGCTGAAGGGCATGGGCAATGCGCAGCGCAACGAGATCTTCGAGCTCTTCCCCGAGTTGAAGACCGAGACCGGCCGCGAGGCCTATGGCGCGGCGCGGCGCACGCTGAAGAAGCACGAGGCCCGGCTTCTGGTGAAATGACAGGTGCAGTTGCGGGCGCGGCCTTCGGGTCCGCGGCCGCCGGACGGGGCCCCGCGCGGGCCCCGTTCGCATGTCCGGCGACGCCCTGCCGCTCGGCCCCGGAAAGGCCGCAATTCGACATATCTCACCGGATTCCGCTCACGATTTGTCCACATTTCCCGGCGAAACCTTGCGGGGTAAGCGCCCCCTGCGTGTTCGGGGGTGTCGAATCGTGGAGTGACCGAGATGTGCCATGTCCTGCAATCCCGTTCGGAGATGCGGCCCCGCCGCGCCCGGCACCCGGGCAAGGAGGGCTGAGCCATGGCGACCACCTATTACGCCCTCTATCTGGGCACCCCGACCACCCGGCTGGACCCGACCGAAGGGAACAGCAACAATGAGGGCTATGCCAACTACCAGAACACCACCTATGGTTCGGCCGGCAGTCCGCTCTACAACAACAAGGTGACGGTCACCGCCGGAAACTATGCCGGCGGCAGCGACGCCGTGGCGCTGGAAACCAACAACAGTGTCGAGAACGCGACGCTGACCACCGATCTCGGCAGCGGCCCGCAGACCTTCATCTATGACGGCACGGCGATCTACAACGCCACCATCACCTATGTCGACGGCACCACCGCCACGGTGACCGCCGTTCTGGCGCAGACCACCACCGGCCAGCTTTTCCTGATGCCGGAGAACGCGGCCTCGACCGATGGCGACACCGCCAAATTCGAGGCCAAGCCGATCCGCTCCATCGCGCTGGGGACGGCGACCACCTACAACAACGTGAATTTCGGCGCCGACCGGGCTGTCACCGGCTGGGACGACGGCTATATCGACGGCAGTTCGGGCGGCGACCTGATCGACGGCAGCTATGTCGAGCCGGTCGCCGGCGGCTCCGACCGGGTGGACAACAACGACGCCGGCCTGACCGGCATGTCGGGCAATGACGACCATATCCGCGCCGGCGCCGGCAATGACACCGTTCTGTCGGGCGCGGGCAACGACATCGTCTATGGCGGAACCGGCGACGATTCCGTCAATGGCGGCGCGGGCAACGACACGCTCTACGGCGAGGACGGCAACGACACGCTGCTCGGCGGCGACGGCGCGGATTCGCTCTATGGCGGGGCGGGGAATGACAGCCTGTCCGGGGGGGCGGGCAACGATTCGCTCTCCGGCGGCGACGGCGACGACACGCTGCTGGGCGATGACGGGGCGGATACGCTCGATGGCGGGGCAGGCCACGACTCGCTCTCGGGCGGGGCGGGGACCGATACGCTCTATGGCGGCGACGGCAATGACACGATGTCGGGCGGAGCCGAGAACGACCTGCTTCAGGGCGGGGCGGGCGATGACCGGCTTTCGGGCGATGCGGGCAACGACACGCTGGACGGCGGCGAGGGGCACGATTCGCTTTCGGGCGGTCTGGGGGCGGATTCGCTGACCGGCGGGAACGGCGACGACATCCTGATTGGCGGCGCCGGGGCGGATACGATCAACGGCGGGTCCGGCATGGATTACGCCGATTACAGCGACTCCGGCCAGGGGGTGACGATCGACCTCGCGGCGGGCACCGCCGGCGGCGGCGATGCCCAGGGCGATGTGCTGAGCGGGGTGGACGGCATCTACGGCTCCGGCTTCAACGATGTGCTGCTGGGCTATGACGGCCAGGGCGGCAGCATCGACGATGCCTTCACCAATATCTTCTACGGCGGCGCCGGGGATGACTATCTCGACGGGCGCGGCGGCGATGACCAGCTCTTCGGCGGATCGGGCAATGACACGCTTTATGGCGGACTGGGGAACGATCTGCTCGACGGCGGCACCGGTGACGACACGCTGGTCGGCGGCGGCGGCGCGGATACGCTGTCGGGCGGCGACGGCCGGGATTTCTTCACCGGGATCGGGCCGGGCAGCGTCATCTATGGCGGCAGCGGCGGCGACGATCACGACACGCTCGACCTGACGGCCTGGGGCAAGGACCTCACCAACATCGTCTTCGATCCGGACAGCAACCGGCAGAACGGAACCGTCGAATTCCTCGACGAGTTCGGCAATGTCATCGGCACGATGACCTTCACCGACATCGAGACGCTGATCCCCTGCTTCACCCCCGGCAGCCGGATCCTGACGCTGCGCGGCGAGGTGGCGGTGGAACGGTTGCGGGTCGGCGATCTGGTGCTGACCCGCGACAACGGTTTCCAGCCGCTGCGCTGGGTGGGGGTGCGGCAGCTGTCGCCGCGCGATCTGGCGGCGCATCCGAATTTCGCGCCGATCCGTATCGCGCAGGGCGCGTTGGGCAAGGGCCTGCCGCAGCGCGACATGATGGTCAGCCCGCAGCACCGGATGCTGATGGTGGGCAGCCGGGCCGAGCTGCTGTTCGGCGAGCATGAGGTTCTGGTCGCGGCCACCCATCTCGTCGGCTGTCCGGGGGTGAGCCGGGCGGTGGTGCCGGGCGTCGTCTATATCCATCTGCTGTTCGACCGGCACGAGATCATCCAGGCCGATGGCGCCTGGAGCGAGAGCTTCCAGCCGGGCGACCTCACCTTCGCCGGCATGGACGACGCGCAGCGCAACGAGTTGCTGGCGCTGTTCCCCGATCTTCAGTCGGTCTCGTCGCTGCCGGAATACCGCACCGCGCGACGCGCGCTGAAGGCGCATGAGGCGCGGGTGCTGCTGTCGGCCTAGGACGGATCGAGGCTTGGGCAAGCCGGGGTGGGGC